>VGKF01000022.1 GCA_016867175.1 Candidatus Omnitrophota bacterium
TGGACAGAATCTAACAGGATTATTTTACGGTGATACATCTGTTTAATCTTTAAGCATAAAATGCAGAGTAAAAAACCTTCTTGACACTATAAATTTTTATGCTATACTTAAAATACAGTTTTGGTACAAGGACAGGGACGTCCTTTTTTTATCGCTCAAGATAAAGAAAGGACGTTTTTTATTTATTATGGTATAATTGAGGCAAAACATGAAGATCATACTTAAAGAAATCCTTTCTAATACCCCAGAGAATAAGGTTACCCGCTTGGATATCCTAGCCCCTGATATCGCCCAAAGAGCCCTTCCTGGGCAATTTGTTGTAGTCATGGTAAACGAAGAAGGCGAGAGGATACCCCTGACCGTGGTAAATACAGATAAGCAAAAAGGCACACTTAGCATAATCTTCCAAGAGGTAGGCTTAACCACTAGGCTCTTGGGTAGCTTAAATAGCGGCGATTCGCTATATGCCATTGTAGGGCCATTAGGTCATCCGACAGAGATAAAGAATTACGGCAAGGTGATCCTAGTTGGTGGAGGTGTAGGTATTGCCGAGATCTATCCGGTAGCTAGGGCCTTTAAGGAGGAGGGGAATCAGGTTACCTCTATACTGGGTGCAAGGAGCAAAGATATATTGATATTAGAGAAGGAGCTAAAAGGCGTATCAGATGAGTTTTATGTTACTACTGATGATGGTAGCTACGGCAGAAAAGGCTTTACCACAGATGTATTAGCAGAGCTGCTTAAAAAAGATAACTATAGCCTAGTCTATGCAGTGGGTCCGATACCGATGATGAAGAGGGCAGCTATGGTTACCCGGGATTTTAAAGTAAAAACTATAGTTTCGCTTAACGCCCTGATGGTGGATGCTACCGGGATGTGCGGCTGCTGCCGGGTAAATGTAGCAGGAGAAACTAAATTTAGCTGCGTAGACGGACCGGAGTTTGACGCGGGGTTAGTGGATTGGGAGGAATTAATAAAGAGGAACCGCCTCTATCTTGAACAGGAAAAACATATCTGCAGATTAAGACTGCAGTAACTATAAACAAGAAAATTGCCTTCGGCAGTACTTAATGCCTGCCTACGGCAGGTAGGCAATTTTCGAAGCGGTATGGCGTTTTTATACTTTTCTATACCATGAAGAAAGAACCGGTAAAAATAAAAGAACTAGCCGTTGATCAAAGAATAAACGGCTTCCAGGAGGTAGTCTTAGGGTATAGCGAAGAAGAGGCCCTAGAGGAGGCCGGCCGTTGCCTGCAATGCAAGAATCCTGCCTGCATTGCAGGTTGTCCGGTAGGGATAGATATAAAAAAATTTATATATCAGATTACTAAAAAAGATTATATTGCTGCTTATCTTACTATCAGAGAAAAGAATAATTTTCCTTCGCTTTGCGGAAGGATTTGTCCTGCGGAATACCAATGCCGCAAGGCCTGTATATTAACCAAGAAAGGCGCGCCCTTTGCTTCTCCCGAAGCAATTAACATACATTTTCTAGAGCGTTTTGCAGGAGATTATGGGATGAGGGAGGGATTAGAGGCGGGCGCTAACCGGAATGAAGATCTCTCTAGGTTTAAAGTAGCGGTAGTGGGTTCTGGCCCGGCAGGCTTATGTTGCGCAGGAGAATTAGCCAGAAAAGGCATTAAGGTAAAAGTCTTCGAAGGCCTGCATAAGACCGGAGGAGTTTTACGTTACGGCATACCTGCGCTTAGGCTTCCGCGGGATATTCTGGATTTTGAAATTAACTACCTAAGCAAATTAGGCGTTGAGATTGTTACTAATTTTATCATCGGAAGAGCTAAAACCCTAGATGAGCTTTTTAAGGAAGGGTATGCTGCGGCCTTTTTAGGGCTGGGTGCGGGGATTCCCTCTTTCATGGGGGTACCGGGTGAGAATCTCTGCAATATCTATTCTGCCAATGAATTCCTGACCCGGGTTAATCTTATGTGCGCTTATAAATTTCCACAGTTTCATACGCCGGTGAGTATTGGTAAACATATTGTTGTCATTGGGGGCGGTAATACTGCTATGGACTCTAGCCGCGTAGCCCTACGTTTACAGAAAATGAACGGCATGGAACCCGATACTACGATAGTTTATCGCCGCACAGAGGTGGAGATGCCGGCAAGGAGACTAGAGATAGAACACGCCAAGGAAGAGGGGGTAAAATTTAAATTTTTAGTCAAGCCTGAGGAGTTTATGGGTAACGATCTAGGATTAGTTGAAAAGATGCGCTCCCTGGAGTGTAAATTAGGAGAGCCAGATAGCTCAGGCAGGAAAAGGCCGGTTGCTATTGCAGGGAGTGATTTCCAGATACCCTGCGATATGGCGGTGATTGCCGTAGGCCTTAAAGCCAACCAGGTCTTAACTAAGGTTACTCCGGAATTGAAAACCGATGAGTATGGCGACCTCGAGGTTAATCCCCAAACTATGGAAACATCCATGAGGGGTGTTTTTGCCGGAGGCGATATTGTGGGAGGCGAGGGCACAATAATTGAAGCGATGGGGATGAGTAAGATTGCCGCCCGAGCGATCACCGACTATCTAAAATCTTAGGTAACCTTTATTATATATTGAAAATAATTTTATTTAAAAGGAGGAAGAGATGTCTAAGAAAGTAGAAGAGTTTATGAAGAAGGTGATGGAGAGGGATCCCTGGCAACCGGAATTCCATCAGGCAGTGCGTGAGGTGGTAGAGTCAGTGGCTCCGTTTATTGAAAAGCATGCCAAATATGAAAAGGCAAAAGTCCTGGAGCGGATGGTTGAGCCGGAGCGTGTGATTATGTTTCGCGTCCCCTGGGCGGATGATAAGGGCGAGATACAGGTTAACCGCGGCTTTCGTATTGAGATGAACAGCGCCATAGGCCCTTATAAGGGGGGCTTGCGTTTTCATCCCAGCGTTAATTTAGGGATCCTAAAGTTTTTGGCCTTTGAGCAGGTCTTTAAGAACAGCCTTACTACCCTGCCTATGGGCGGAGGAAAGGGGGGCTCTGATTTTGACCCCAAAGGAAAATCAGACAATGAGGTAATGCGCTTCTGCCAGAGTTTTATGACCGAGTTATCGCGTCATATCGGCCCTGATACAGACGTGCCTGCAGGGGATATCGGAGTGGGTGGTAGGGAGATCGGCTATCTCTTCGGCCAATACAAAAGGCTGCGCAACGAATTTACCGGGGTGTTAACCGGAAAGGGCTTGAATTGGGGCGGAAGCCTTATTCGTCCGGAAGCTACCGGATACGGATGCGTTTATTTTGTGCAGGAGATGCTTAAGACCAGAGGAGAGTCTTTAGAAGGGAAGGTCTGCGCAGTTTCCGGTTCAGGTAATGTCGCCCAATATACCGTGGAGAAACTTATTCAATTAGGCGCTAAAGTCGTGACTCTATCAGACTCTAACGGGTATATCTATGACAAGGGCGGGATTGATAAAAAAGAATTAAGCTGTGTTATGGAGTTAAAGAACGTAAAACGCGGGCGCATCAAAGAGTGCGCCAAGGGTTTTAATTGTAAATATGTCGAGAACGAAAAACCCTGGAGCGTCAAATGCGATATCGCCTTCCCTTCCGCTACTCAAAATGAAATAGGAGAGAGCGACGCAAAGATATTAGTTAAGAACGGCTGTATTGCCATAGGCGAGGGCGCAAATATGCCTACTACCCCGGAGGGTGTAGAGGTCTTCCAGAAGGCAAAGATCCTTTATGCGCCCGGAAAGGCAGCTAATGCCGGAGGCGTGGCTACATCCGGATTAGAGATGAGCCAGAACAGCATGCGCTTCTCCTGGTCGCGCGAAGAGGTTGATCAGAAACTGCTGGGGATCATGGTCGCAATACATGAGCAGTGCGTAAGGTATGGTAAAGAAGGCAGCTATATCAATTATGTCAACGGAGCCAATATCGCCGGATTTGTCAAGGTGGCGGATGCCATGATAGACCAGGGGTTGGTATAAAGAGAGTTTGTGCCTAACTAAGTATTTACAAAGCCCAAGAGCTATATTATAATAACGCTCAAGGTTCGATAGAGAAATGATAAAAAAGATTGGTTTTGATAGTGAGAAGTACCTGAAAGAACAGACCGCTGCGATCTTGGACCGGGTGAAGAAGTTTGATAATAAACTCTACCTGGAATTCGGCGGGAAACTATGTTTTGATTATCATGCAGCCCGTGTCCTACCGGGTTATGACCCTAATGTCAAGATAAGGTTGTTGCAGCTGCTTAAAGATAAGATAGATATAGTCCTGTGTATCTACGCTGGAGATATCGAAAAGGGCAGGGTTAGGGGAGACTTCGGTATTACCTATGATGCTGCCACCTTAAAATTAATCGATGACCTCAGGAAATGGGGGCTGGATATCTTATCAGTGGTAATTACGCGTTTTAACAACCAGTCAACGGCCGCTATGTTTAAGAACAAGCTGGAGCATCGCGGCGTAAAGGTCTATTTGCATTACCCAATAGAGGGTTATCCTGCTGATGCAGACCACATTGTAAGCGAGAAAGGTTTTGGCAAGAACGAATATATAGAGACTAAAAAACCTATTGCAGTGGTAACTGCCCCCGGCCCCAACAGCGGAAAACTTGCCGTATGCCTTTCGCAATTATACCAGGAGCACAGGCGCGGTGTTAACGCAGGTTATGCAAAATTTGAGACCTTTCCCATTTGGAACCTGGCATTGAAACATCCGGTCAATGTTGCCTATGAGGCAGCAACTGCGGATATCCAGGATTTCAATCTGGTAGACCCCTTTCACCTCAACAAATACAATAAGACCTCAATAAACTATAATCGCGACGTAGAGAGCTTCCCTATTTTAAAACTGATTTTAGGGAAGATATTCGATAATAGCCCGGCCCTGCCTATGTATAATTCTCCTACTGATATGGGTGTTAACCGCGCAGGTTTTGGTATAATAGATGACAAGGTCGTGCAGGATGCAGCAAAACAGGAACTTATCCGCAGATTTTTCCGCTATAACGGCGAATTCGTGCTGGGCATAGAGAAGAAAGAGACGGTTGACCGCGTAGTGCTTTTAATGGAAGAGCTCGGGGTTAAGGTTACTGACCGGCAGGTAGTTGAGATAGCCAGAAAATCTGCCGAAGAAGCAGAGTCCAATGGTAAAGGTAATGAAGGTATATATTGCGGGGCGGCAATTCAGCTAAATGACGGCCGCATTATTACCGGCAAGAATTCCAAGCTTATGCATGCAGCCTCTAGCCTTATCCTAAATGCAGTTAAGGTCCTGGCTAATATCCCGGATGAAATACTCCTGCTTTCTCCGCATATCATAAATCAGATCGCCAAGTTAAAAGAGGGGATTCTGGATACTGATTCTGAGAGTTTAGACTTGGAAGAGACCCTGATCGCCCTTTCTATAAGCGCAACCACTAATCACACCGCGGAGTTGGCGATGAAGAAGCTTATTGATTTACGTGGCTGCGAAGTGCATATGACACATATCCCTACTCCCGGAGATGAGGTCGGGCTTAAGCGTTTAGGCGTTAACCTGACTACCGATGGAAAGTTCTCTTCCCGCAACCTATTTGTAACCTAACCTATAAAACATATCCAGATGCCTGTAAGCATAAGATTTTTAGGCGGCACAAGAACCGTAACCGGCTCAAGCCATCTTATTTCTACTTCTAAATCTGAGGTTCTGCTTGACGCCGGGCTTTTCCAGGGCCGCAGAGACGAATTTTATCAGGTCAATACTACCTTTCAATATAATCCGCGCAAGGTCGACGCGCTTATACTCTCCCACGCGCATATCGACCACTGCGGGAATATCCCCAGCCTAATTAAGAAAGGCCTACGCTGTAAAATCTATACCACCTCTGCTACGAAGAATCTCTGCAAACTTATGCTGGAAGATTCGGGCAAGATCCAGGAAGAAGATATCAAATACGTCAATAAAGTAAACAGGAGGCTGGGCCTGCCTTTAAGAAAGCCTCTTTATACCAAAAAGGAAGCGATGCGCGCGACCAAGATCTTCCGCGCCATTTCTTACGCTGAGCGCTTCTGCGTTACCAAGGATATCTTTGTCACCCTCTACGACGCCGGCCATATCCTGGGCTCTAGCATCATTACCTTAGAGATAAAAGACTCTTTGCGGACTATTCGTTTAGGCTATGCCGTGGACCTGGGCAGGAATAATCTGCCGCTGCTTAATGACCCGGTTGTTCCAAGGGGCTTGGATTATTTAATCATTGAGAGTACTTATGGCGGAAGATTCCATGCCCCGATAGAAGAGGCAAAGGAGAGGCTCAAGGAAGCCATAAACCGTACTGTAGAACGCAAAGGAAAGATCCTTACCCCGGCCTTTACCCTGGAGCGTACGCAGGAGGTCCTATATTTTCTTAACGAATTACTGAAAGAAAAAGCTATCCCCACCATACCCATATATGTAGATAGCCCATTGGCTACTGATATAACCGATTTATTTAAGGTTCATTTTGACTATCTTAATGCGCAGACGCGCAGATTAATAAAACAAGGCTACAGCCCTTTTGAATTCCTTAACCTGAAGTTTATCCGCGAACAAGAAGAATCTAAAGTCTTAAACAGCGATAAGCGCCCCAAGATAATTATTGCCGGTTCAGGGATGTGCGAGTCAGGCAGGATCCTGCATCATTTAAAAAATAATATTGAGGATTCGCGCAACACTATTTTGGTGGTGGGTTATATGGCCAAGGATACCTTGGGCAGAAGAATCGTAGAGAAGAAGCGCATTGTCAATATTTTCGGCCTGGACCATGAACTTAATGCTGAAGTGGTAACCATAAACTCTTTCTCCGGGCATGCCGATAGAAACGGCCTGCTTGAGTTTATCAACGGCTGCCTGCCGTTAAAACGTATATTCTTAGTGCACGGAGACGAAGAACAGTCGCAGCTTTTATTTGATGCCCTTTCTGAGAGGGGGCTTAATGCGCATATCCCCACAAAGGGAGAAGAGGTCTTGCTAGATTAGTGATTATATGGTAATATATTTTCTCTGACCTAAAAATTTAAGGAGGAATAATGATAGGTGGATTTTCAACTCCCAAGAAAGACAAGATGCTTAAGGCCTCGGAGGGTAAATTAGTTAAGACAGGCCAGATACTCTCCAGGGGCATAAGTACCTACAAGGCAGGCACCAACGTAGCAGGCGTAGGCACTATATATGCCCTTTGCTCAGGTAAAGTTTGTTTCTCCAGAAAAAAGACCCCCAAAGGAAAATTCAGGACCTTCATCAATGTTTTGCCTCTAGAGGATAAACCTAAGGCTTAAGCCATGTTTTTTTCTGGTAGCCTAAGCGCATCAGATAAGGCCCAGCGCTACTGCCGCATTAAATATATCCTGGCTATTGTAGAGACAGGATATATAGTCGTATTGCTTTTTTTGTTTACAGGCCTAGGTTTTTCAACCAGCCTAGTTAAGTATCTTTCCGGTTTAGTCCAAAACAGCTTTCTTCTCCTGGCTGTTTATATCATCGTAGTATATCTGGCATATTATCTTCTGGGTTTCCCCCTAAATCTATATCAATCGTTTTTATTAGAGCATAAGTTCGGGCTGAGCAACCAGAAGATGAAAGACTGGCTGAAAGACCAGGCTAAATCAAGCCTGCTTTTTTATCTTATCGCCTTGATACTTGCAGGCGTATTCTATTATACGCTTAAACACTTTCTACATAGCTGGTGGCTGGTGTTTTCTTTGTTTTGGATATTCCTTAGTTTAATCTTGGCGAAGTTGGCCCCGGTTCTTATTATCCCTTTATTTTTTAAATATAAAAAACTTACAGATGATAATTTAAGGTCCAGGATTGTCAAGCTGGCGGAAAAGATGGAGGTCGGGATCTTGGATGTCCTTGAGATAGATTTGAGCAAGAATACTTTAAAAGGCAATGCCGCCTTTGCCGGATGGGGCAGGACTAAGAGGGTTATCCTAGCCGATACCTTAAAAGGCAAGTACGATTACGATGAAATTGAGGTAATCCTGGCCCATGAGTTTGCGCATTATCGGCTCAGACATTTGCCTAAGCTTATCCTGTTTAATTCTTTGCTTACAGTATTTTTCTTCTATATTATATTCGTCACTGGCGATAGGGCCTTAGGGCTATTTGGCCTGTATTCCTTCTGGGATGTCGCTGCCCTCCCGGTTGTTTTAATCTACCTGGTCCTTCTGGGGTTAATTACGCAGCCACTGCAGAATTATCTTAGCCGACGCCTTGAAAGGACTGCTGATAAAGAGGCACTTAGGGTGACCGGCTTAAGAGAGGCCTTTATCCGTACCTTCGAAAAGTTGGCTGCTCAAAACTTGGCGGACAGGAATCCCCCTGCGCTAATTAAATTCCTCTTCTTCAACCATCCGCCCATAGATGAACGTATCGACTTAGCCAGAAAATGTCATATATAATATTAAAGGAGAAAAATGGATACAGCTAAGACAAAAACCCTGAAAGGCATTGAGGAGAAGATGCAGGGCCTGGATGAGGATTCGCTGCGCTACCATCTCCTGCTGAGCGCCAAGAATTTTAAAACCTCCTGGGTAGAGCTGGGCAGGTCGCTTTACTCGGTCTGGAAAGACAAGCTCTATAAAGAATGGGGCTATGCCGATTTCGATAATTATACCGGCCGCGAGATAGGGATAAGAAAGCAGACAGCGCTTAAATTACTGAGGTCTTATTATTTTCTAGAGAAAGAAGAGCCGGCATATTTAAGGCAGGACTATGCCGAGTCTAGCAAGGCCTCTTGTGTCCCCGGCTATGAATCCATTGACCTCTTGCGTCTGGCAAAGAATAAAAAGGAACTGGATAGCCAGGATTATGCAGACCTAAAAAAGGCAATCTTTGAAAAGGGTAAAGACTCACGCCAAATAAGGCGGGACCTGAACGCTATTGTTAGGCAGAG
>VGKF01000023.1 GCA_016867175.1 Candidatus Omnitrophota bacterium
AGCATATCCTGGCTACCAAGATCAGGATTAGTAAACAGAAAAAACGCGGGCATATTATGATTGAATTCTATTCCCCGCAAGACCTGGAACGGATAGCAAACAGGATTAAAGGAGGTAGGAGCTGATGAACCAGGCAGCGCTTATTTTAATTAAGCCGGACGGGCTGAAGAAATCATTAACCGGCAATATCTTAACGCGGCTCTCCGAGTCAAAGCTTGAGATCGTCGCTGCTAAGATGGTGCGGGTCTCAAAGGCCTTGGCAGAAGAGCATTATAAACACCTCACAGATAAGCCGTTTTTCGCAGAGATCATAAAATACCTCTGCGGAGAGTTGCACGACCGGCGCAAGGTTATGGCATTGGTATACTGGGGCGACTGCGCTATTGCTAAATGCAGGGAATTAGCTGGCTCGACCAACCCGGAAGAGGCAGAGGCCACTACTATCCGCGGCTCTTACGGCCGGATAACCACAAGCGGTGTTTACGAAAACGTAATACATGTCTCGTCTAACGAGATTGAAGCCGAACGGGAGATAAAACTCTGGTTTAATCCGGGCGATATTATTGTGGAACTTTATCCTGTCAAGGAAATCTCCAAGGTCAAGAAGGTAAAGGTATGGGGCTAAAAGGAGCGAAAGCGATGATAATGAGCATGACTGGTTTTGGCAGCAAAGAAATAGAGATACCTGAGTTAGGTAAAGTACGCGTTGAGGTTAGAAGCACCAACCATAAATTCTTAGAGACTGTTTTACACCTGCCCGAAGGATTCCTCTCTTTGGAAGAGGGGATAAAGAAAGAAATAGAGTCCAGGATAAAGAGGGGCAGGGTTACTTGTGCCTTACATATCATCGGCGAGCAGCCCGCAAAGGTGTTTATTAACAGGGGCCTTTTGAAAAACTATATCCTGGCTATACGCTCTATAAAGAACGAATTCAGCATTAAAAGCGAAGCAGGAATGGACACCCTGATCAGGCTGCCGGGGGTATTATCCCTTGCGCAAGAGAATATACCTAAGTCCAAAGTCTGGCCGCGGCTTAAGGTGCTCTTGGCTCAAGCGATGGCCGAATTTTTGGTTATGCGCCGCAAAGAGGGGGCTGCCCTTCAGGGATATTTGAAATCACGCGCTCAGGCGCTAAAAGTCAACTCGGATATCATCAAGAATAGATTTAAAAAAGTAGTTAAGGAGAAGCTGGTTAAGATTCAGAGTGAAGAGGAGCGCAGTAGTTTATTAAAAGACACGGATATCAGCGAGGAACTGGAGAGGCTCACCTACCACATAAAAAACTTTAATAGCAAGTTAAGCCATGGCGGCACTATAGGCAAAGAGTTGGATTTTATTGCCCAAGAGATGCAGCGAGAGACCAATACCATAGGCGCTAAATGCTGCGATACGCTTATCTCCGCACAGATGATTCAGATAAAGAGCCAGGTAGAGAAGATCCGCGAACAACTACAGAACTTAGAGTAAGTGACTAAAGGGGCGCTTAAAAAAGAAGGCTTGATGTTTGTCATCTCCGGGCCTTCTGGCTCGGGTAAGACTACGCTGCTTAAAAAGCTATTGGAGAAGGGCTTTCTCAAAAGGCAGTTAGTAAAATCAGTATCGTTAACCACCCGGCCCAAGAGGCCCGGGGAGAGGGTAAAGAAGGACTACGTTTTTATTAGTGAGCGGGAATTCCTGGCCTTATTGCGGGCAAAGAAAATTCTTGAATGGACAAAATATTTAGGTTATTATTACGGCACGCCCAAAGATTTCATCGAGGATAATTTGAGGAAGGGCAGCAACCTGCTGCTCTGTCTTGACTTAAGAGGCGCGCTTAAAATAAAACGGCTTTATCCAAACAATACAGCAACAATTTTTATAGCGCCGCCTTCTTTAGGGGCCTTAAAACAGAGAATAATCAAGCGCTCTGACAAAATCAACCAAGAAGAATTACAGCAGCGCTTGGGACTGGCCAGGGGCGAACTCTTGGCGAAGGGGCGCTACGATTATTATCTGTTGAATAAAGATCTTTCCGTAGCCACGGAGAAATTAAAAAAGATTATAATACAAGAGCTAGGGTTAGGGTAACCTTAACAAGGAGCGGATAAGGCATGATACACGTACCACTGGAGAGGTTGTTGGATAAGAGCGGAGGATCGATTTATAAACTAGTGAATTTGGCCTCTAGGCGGGCATTGGAGATTGCTGAGGGCCAGCCCAAGATGGTTGAGGTTGACGCCTCGATGAAGCCTTCGACCGTGGCCCTGCTTGAGATCGCCGATAATAAATTGCAGTATAAGAAATAGGGAAGTTTTCAAGCCATGGCTAAGGATAAAAACGTTATTTTAGGGGTCACTGCTAGTATCGCGATATATAAAGCCTGCGATATCGTACTTAGGCTTAAAGACGAAGGCTTTTCTGTAAGCGTGGTAATGACTAAAGAGGCAGAAGAGTTTATTCGGCCCATAGTTTTTCAAGGCTTGAGCGGAAATCCGGTATACCGCGGCCTCTTTGACCAACCGCAAAGCTGGGAGATAGAGCATGTTTCGCTTGCCCAAAAGGCAGACCTGGTCTTAGTTGCCCCAGCTACTGCTAATATTATTGCCAAGGTTGCCTGCGGCATCTCGGATGATTTGTTAAGCTGCGTCATCTCTGCCACAAATGCGCCAGTAGTGTTTTGCCCGGCGATGAATGAACAGATGTATAAGAATAAGATTACCCGGGGGAATATCAAAAAGCTAAAGGCCCTGGGTTATAAATTTATTGAGCCAAGGGTAGGCAGACTTGCCTGCGGCAAGATAGGCGTAGGTTGCTTAGCAGAGGTTGGGGCAATAGTTAAAGAAGTAAAAAGGATTATTTAAGGTTTATGGCGACGTAGCCAAGCGGCAAGGCAGCTGTCTGCAAAACAGCTATTCAGCGGTTCGATTCCGCTCGTCGCCTAAATTTTCGCGCAGCGAAAATTTATCCCACGCAACCTTGATTTTTAAATGGGTTGAGGGGGATCTTCGCGATTCTCCGGGCAAGTGGTGGAATGGCATACACGAAGGACTTAAAATCCTTTGGCCGCAAGGTCGTGAGGGTTCAACTCCCTCCTTGCCCATGAGATGGGCGGTTAGCTCAGTTGGTTAGAGTGTCACATTGACATTGTGAAGGTCACAGGTTCGAGTCCTGTACCGCCCACCATATTTGTAATGTGATGAATAAAGTTAATCTACGGAAATTATATTATAATAAAAAACTTTCTATGATGGAGATCGCAAAGCTGTTAAAAGTTAGCCATGCAAAGATTTATTATTGGTTTAAAAAGTACGGCATAGCAAGAAGATCACGAAGCGAGAGTTCTTACGTAAAACAAAATGTTAATGGAAACCCTTTTAATATCAAAAGCAGGTTAACTCTAGGCGAACGCAACCTTTTGCTGGCCGGTCTTATGTTATATTGGGCAGAAGGAAGCAGAAGAAACAAACACGTTATACAAATAGCTAATTTAGATTACAGGATGCTCACGCTGTTTATAAAGCTCTTAAGAAATATTTGCGGTGTTTCCGAACACAAGGTGTGCCTTACCGTACAGTTATATAAAAGATTTAACGAAACAAAAACTAGGAGTTATTGGTCGCGGACACTAGGTATTCCGCCGCGGTTCATTGCAGTTAATGTGCATTCTGATACCAGAAGTAAGCCTAATAATCAATGGTCGCAATACGGACTTTGCCCGGATAGAAGTACGCAATACGAAATTAAAAAATTGGATTGATAATAAGCTAGAGAATTACGTAGCAAGATGGAACTAGATACCTTAAGACATTCCTGTTCGCATGTGCTGGCGCAAGCCGTAAAAGAGCTATGGCCTAAGGCCAAACTTGCTATAGGCCCTTCCATAGAGGACGGATTTTATTACGATTTTGATAGACAAGAGCCTTTTACCGACGACGATTTAACGCGCCTAGAAGAAAAGATGCGGGAGATTATTCAGCAGGATGAGCCTTTTGTGAGGGAAGAGCTCTCTCGGATAGAGGCGCTTAAGCTATTCAGAAGCCTTAAAGAAGATTACAAGGTAGAGCTTATCCAGGCCTTACCCGACGATAAAGTCTCTATATATAAAACAGGGCATGATTTTCTGGACCTCTGTCGCGGTCCGCATCTAAAATCAACCGGCCAGATTAAGGCCTTTAAATTATTATCGGTTGCCGGGGCCTATTGGCACGGCATAGAAACTAACCCCATGCTACAGAGGATCTACGGAACCTGTTTTGCGGATCAAAAAGAACTAGAGCTATATTTGAAAAATCTAGAAGAGGCAAAGGCGCGCGACCATAGAAAAATCGGCCCTGCCTTAGAGTTCTTTGATATCTATCATGAAGAGGCTGGCGCGGGCCTGGTCTTTTACCACCCCAAGGGGGCGATCTTGCGTCAGATTATCGAAGATTATGAAAAAAAAGAACACCAGAGGCGCGGCTACCAGCTGGTGATGACCCCGCATATTATGCAGGCTGGTTTATGGAAGACATCCGGGCACTACGATTATTATAAAGAGAATATGTATATCTTAAAGATAGATGATAAAGAGTTTGTTTTAAAGCCGATGAACTGCCCGGGGCATATCCTTATCTACAAGTCAAAAAGCCGCAGCTACAGAGAATTGCCGTTGCGCCTTTTTGAATTAGGCACGGTCTACCGCCATGAAAAAGCAGGGGTATTGCATGGGCTGCTGCGTGTCAGGGGCTTTACCCAAGACGATGCACATATATTCTGCATGCCGGAACAGCTAAGAGATGAGATAAAGGCCATCATAGATTTTGTCTTCGATACCATGAAGGTCTTTGGTTTTGAGTCTTTAGGTGTCGAATTAAGCACTCGGCCCGCGAAATATATAGGTAGCGATGATGACTGGCAGAAAGCAACCGCGGCGCTCGAAGAATCATTGAGAGAAAAAGGCCTCTCCTATGATACTAATCCCGGAGAAGGTGCGTTTTACGGCCCCAAGATTGATATTAAATTGAAGGACGCGCTTAACCGTAAATGGCAGTGCGCTACTATTCAATGTGACTTCGCCTTACCGGAGAGGTTTAAGTTAAGCTATGTAGATGCACAGGGTAAAGAGAGTCAGCCGATTATGTTGCACCGGGTGCTCTTAGGTAGCCTTGAGCGTTTTACCGGGGCATTGCTGGAGCATTATGCCGGGGCCCTCCCTTTATGGCTTGCCCCCCTGCAGGCTGTGATCCTGCCCATAAAAACAGAGGCGGAGGATTATGCCAATGCAGTCAAGATAACCTTAGAGGCAGAAGGTTTTAGGGCAGCGGTGGATAATCGCAATGAAACCCTCAATAAGCGTATCCGGCAAGCAGAGATGGAAAAGGTCCCCTATCTGTTAGTCGTGGGTGAGCGCGAGGTAAAGGATAAAACAGTGGCTGTGCGCAAGAGAGGCGCAGGAGATACAGGCGTAATGTCAGCCGAGGAATTCATCAGTCAGATAAAAAAGGAATTGAGGCATTAAAACCCAAGGAGGTGGTTACGATAAAAAGGTCTATACGCATAAACGATAAGATACGAGTCCCGCAGGTACGTCTAGTAGGGCCGGAAGGTAACCAATTAGGCGTGGTGCCTATACAGAAGGCGCTGGAGATAGCCAATCAATATGAACTGGATTTGGTGGAGGTAGCTGCGCAGGCCAGCCCTCCAGTCTGCCGTATCATAGATTTCAGCAAGTTTAAATATGACCAGGAGAAAAAAGAACGCGAGGCCAAAAAACATCAACACCAGGTGCATATCAAGGAAATCCGCTTAAAGCCAAATATCGACGACCACGATTACCAGGTAAAGCTCAGGCAGGCAATCGGGTTCCTCAAAAAAAAGGATAAAGTGAAAGTCAGTCTTTTTTTCAGGGGCCGGCAGATGGAGCATATGGATTTAGGTAAAAAGATATTAGACAGGTTTATCGTTGATACGCATAACGATGGGCAGATAGAGAAAGACACGAGCCTTGAAGGCAGGATTATGTCTTTCGTGATTGCCCCAAAATGAAGCCACATGGTTTAATAATGGAGCGCAGTCCCGCCCGCCCCGCAAAGCGTAGGGCTGGGTGCGGGATAAAAAGAAGAGGTATGAAATGTTAAAATTAAAAACCAGAAAAGGAGTCTCCAAAAGGCTGCGTTTAACCAAGAAGGGCAAGGTCAAGTATTCCCCTTGCGGGAAGAGCCACCTTCTTTCCAGCAAGACTACGGCCCGGCTCAGGCGCTTAAGGCGCGCCAAGACCGTAGAAGGTAAAAAAGATATAAAATACATCAAAAGAATGTTACCATATGGTTAAAAAGAAGGAGTGCAAGTAAATGGCTAAAGTCAAACACAGTGTTGCAACCAGAAAAAGAAAGAAAAGAACGCTAAAGCAAGCCAAGGGGTTTTGGGGCGATCGTAGTAAGCAATATCAGCAGGCGCGCCGCGCGCTTATGCATGCGCTTGTCTATGCCTATCGTGACCGGCGCAATAAGAAACGGGAGATCCGGCGTCTATGGGTTGTGCGTATTAATGCTGCTTGCCGCCAGGCCGGGATTACCTATAGTGCGTTTATCAGCGGCCTTAAGAAGAATAAAATCACCTTGGACCGAAAGGTCTTAGCTGAACTTGCGGTACGGGACAGCAAGGCCTTTGGTAAGTTGCTAGAGTTGATCAAGAAATAAAGAAAGGCCAGCGCCATGTATACCATAATAGTGGGTTGCGGTAGGGTAGGTTCGGAACTCGCCAAGTTGCTATCTACCGAAAACCACGATGTGGTGGTCATCGATAGAATCCCTGCGTCTCTTGAACGCCTCGGCGATACCTTTAACGGGACTACTTTAGTAGGGAATGGTTTTAACCTGAACCTATTGAAACAGGCCGGTATTGAAAAGAGCCATGCCTTTTGCGCAGTAACCAACGGCGATAATACTAATCTGATCTGCGCCCAGGTAGCCAAAAAGATATTCAAGGTGCCCAAGGTATTGGCGCGCGTTTATGACCCGCAGCGGGCGCATATCTATGCTGCCCTAGGACTAGATATTATAAGCGGGACTACGCTTTTTGCCTCTATGCTAAGAGACAAGATTATCGAGAGCCGCTTCTCCAGTTATTTAATAGAAACGAAAGACCTGGGAGTTATTGAGATAGAAGTTAAAAAAGACCTGGCAGGTAAGACCGTAGAAGAGTTTAATATACCGGGCGAATTTTTAGTAGTAGCGATAAGGCGCCTGGAAGGCGTAAGTATCCCCAGCCCTACTACAACATTGAAGGCAAAGGATATTCTCATGGCAGCGGTGCGGGTAGCAAGTCTAGAGAAGATAAAGGATAGGTTCGGGCTTTAAACCGGAGAGAGGCAAGCCATGCACATCGTGATCATAGGCGCAGGCAAAGTAGGATATTTTTTAGCCAAGAGGCTGATCGCGAGCAAACACACGGTTAGCGTGGTGGATAAAGATAAATTAATCTGCGAAGAGATAGCCAAGCAACTTGAGATCTTAGTGATTAATGGCGACGGCTGTGACCCGCGTATCTTAGAGGAGGCCGGGATCAAGCGCGCGGATGTGGTAGCCGCGGTTACTGGAGACGATGAAGATAATCTGATTATTTGTCAGTTGAGCAAAGAGATTTTTAGCGTGCGGCGTGCTGTCGGCAGGGTCAATAACCCGGATAACGAATACACCTTTACAGAGTTAGGTGTTGATGTGCCTATTGATTCCACCAAGATTATCGCCAAGATTATAGAAGAGGAGGTCTCCTTCTCCGACTTTGTTAATCTGATGAGTTTTAAGAGAGGCAAGCTCTCTATCGTGCGCGTAGACCTGCCCAAAGACTCCCCTGTTATTAATAAACAAGTCCATGATATCGGCTGGCCGGATAATTCAGTATTGGTCTCTATCGTGCGCGGTGAAGAGGTGATTATCCCTAAGGGGAACACAATATTGCAGGCCGCAGACGATATCATTGCCTTGACGGTGATAGGCAACGAACCGCAGCTGCTTGAGCTTTTGGCAGGTAAACTATGAAGATAAAATCACTAGTCCTCAGGCCTGTCTTAGGAATAGGCGTTGAGATTTTATATGCCCTAGCGATAATGCTGGCAGGATTTATAATCTGCCTGGCCTTATCTATCTCCAGATGATTCTTAAGCCCACCCGGGAAGACGTAAAGAATATCGGCTATTACCTCGGGAAGATTATAATCGGCCTAGCCTTGACCATGCTGGTGCCGGCCATACTTGCGCTAGCCTGCGCAGAACTCAACCCCGCCTTAGATTTTATCATCGCAATAGAGATAGCCCTGCTTTTTGGGTTTCTGCTGACGCAGCTTTGTTTTACCGAACAGGACCTTAACTGGATGCAGGGGATGATCGTAGTCTCGCTCTCCTGGATAGTGGCCATGCTTCTGGGCGCGATACCTCTTTATTTAAGCGGCCACTGGAAATCCTATCTTGATGCCTGTTTTGATGCCATGTCAGGATTCGCCACCACTGGGCTAACCTTGGTACAGGACCTAGACCACCTCTCGCTTTCGCATAACCTCTGGCGGCACCTGATTATGTTTATCGGGGGCCAGGGTATCGTGATTGTTGTGCTCTCCTTTTTTGTGAAAAGCCGCTCAGGCGCCTTTAAAATGTATGTAGGGGAGGCGCGCGAAGAGAGGATTATGCCTAATATAGTGCATACCAGCCGTTTTATCTGGACGGTAAGCGTCGTATTTCTTTTGTTAGGCACCCTGGCCTTAGGGTTAGTTGGTGTATTAAACGGAATGAAGGCGGGGAACGCCCTTTTCCACGGGGCTTGCGTATTTATGGCCGCCTTTGATACCGGGGGGTTCACTCCCCAGTCGCAAAACATGCTGTATTATCACAGCC
>VGKF01000024.1 GCA_016867175.1 Candidatus Omnitrophota bacterium
GTTAAAAAAATACCCCCCGGATTTCATATTTCTGCGCACACTACCAATACGCCGATAGCTGCTATTGCTAACAGAAAGTCCAGGGTCTTTGCGGTCCAGTTTCACCCCGAAGTAACCCATACTGACAAGGGAAACCAGATTATCAGTAACTTTCTCTTTAAGATCTGCGGATGCCTGGGCCGTTGGACTATGCAGTCGTTTATTAAGGAGGGCATAGAAAATATTAAAAAAAGCGTAGGCAAAGACAAGGTGGTCCTGGGTTTAAGCGGAGGGGTAGATTCTTCCGTAGCCGCGCTTTTAATCCATAAGGCTATCGGTAAAAATTTAAGATGTATCTTTATCGATAACGGGCTCTTGCGTAAAGATGAGCCGTTACAGATAAAGAGCATATTCCGTAATAATTTTCATCTTAACCTCGATTACGTGGATAGGAGCAAAAGGTTTCTTGCGCGGCTTAAGGGAGTGACTGACCCTGAAGAGAAGAGGAAGATTATCGGCGATGAGTTCATCAATGTCTTTGAAGAAGAGGCAAAGAAGTTCAAAGGCGCAAAATACCTGGCGCAGGGCACACTCTATCCGGATGTAATAGAATCTTTTTCTCCTACCGGGGCGCCCTCAAGCCGTATCAAGAGCCATCATAATGTCGGCGGCCTGCCAGCGCATATGAAGCTCAAGCTTATTGAGCCGCTTAGGGAATTATTCAAGGATGAGGTGCGTAATATAGGCCAGGAGCTGGGGCTACCCGAAGCGATAATACAGCGTCAGCCCTTCCCAGGCCCGGGCCTGGCTATTAGGATTATTGGGGAGGTAACTGTTGAGCGTCTTAATCTATTGCGTGAAGTAGACCGGCGTGTAATTGAAGAAATAAGGAGCGCTGCGCTTTACGAAGAGATCTGGCAGTCTTTTGCGATAATGCTTCCTATAAAAAGCGTAGGGGTAATGGGTGATGAGCGCACTTATGATAATGTTGTAGCTTTACGCTGTGTTAGCAGTATTGATGGTATGACCGCAGACTGGGTAAGGCTACCCTACGAAGTAATAGAAAAGATTTCCAACCGCATCATCAATGAAGTTAAGGGCGTAAACCGCGTGGTCTACGATATCAGTTCCAAGCCGCCTGCGACCATTGAATGGGAATAAATGCCGCATTCAGAATTCATCCATTTACACCTGCACACGCAGTACAGCCTGCTTGATGGCGCCTGCCGTATAACCGACCTGCTCGCTTTAGCCAAGCAATATAAGATGGATTCCCTGGCTATTACTGACCACGGAAATATGTTTGGGGCTGTTGAGTTTTACCTAGAGGCCCAGAAGGCAGGGATAAAGCCTATTATCGGTTGCGAGGTATATATTGCGCCAGGTAGCCGCCTGGAAAAATCATCCGTAGGCATAGATGAAGCGTCATATCACTTAATACTTTTAGTAAAAGATGAGATCGGTTATCAGAATCTTATAAAACTTGTTTCTATCGGATACCTAGAGGGTTTTTATTACCGTCCGCGCATCGATAAAGAAGCCCTCTCTCAGTATCACGAGGGCTTAATCGGCCTAAGCGCCTGCCTTAAAGGAGAGGTTGCCTCTTTATTGCAGCAGAGGCGTTTTAACGATGCCCTCAAAGCCGCTGATGAATTATCCTCTATTTTGGGAAAGGATAATTTTTATCTGGAGATACAGGAGAACTTTATCCCGGAGCAGAAGATAGTCAATGAAGGCCTGATAAGGATATCTAAGGAGCTTAACCTCCCCCTGATCGCTACTAATGACGTGCACTACCTGCTCAAAGAGCATGCCAAGAGCCATGAAGCGCTGTTATGTATCCAGACGCAGACGACTCTTGATGACCCCAATAGGATGCGTTTTCAGACCGAGGAGTTTTATTTTAAATCACCGCAGGAGATGAAGGAGCTATTTAAAGATATGCCCGGGGCAGTTGCCAATACCTTAGAGGTGGCTGCCAGGTGTAACCTGGAACTGGATTTTTCAAAAATCCACCTGCCTAAGTATGAGCCTCCGCAAGGGGTAACGAAAGAAGAGTTTCTGGAAGGCCTTTGCCAGGAGGGCCTCAAGAGAAGATTCCAGGCAGTAGATAAGAATATAGAAGAGCGTCTGGCGCATGAGCTAAAAATAATCAAAGATACCGGATTCGTAAGTTACTTTCTCATCGTCTGGGACTTCATACATTACGCCAAGGAAAAGCATATCCCGGTGGGGCCGGGCCGCGGCTCTGCTGCCGGCAGCCTGGTAAGTTACCTTCTGGGTATAACGGATATCAATCCGCTTAAATACGGATTGCTCTTTGAGAGGTTCCTTAATCCGGAGCGTATCGGCCTTCCGGACATAGATATTGACTTCTGCTACGAAAGAAGGCAAGAGGTTATTGATTACGTGACGAAAAAATACGGGCAGGAGAATGTGGCGCAGATTATCACTTTCGGGACCATGCAGGCGCGCGCTGTGATCAGAGACGTGGGCAGGGTTATGGCTATGAGTTACGCCGATGTAGACCGTATCGCTAAGATGATACCGCCGGATCCAAGCCTGACTTTAAAAGACGCACTGGAGAGCGAGGCCGAGCTAAAGGATCTTTATAAAAATGATCCGCAAATAACCCGGTTAATTAATACTGCCCTTTCTTTGGAGGGACTTAACCGCCATGCCTCCATACATGCGGCCGGTGTAGTTATCGCGGATAAGCCGCTGGATAATTATATGCCGTTATTTAAAACCCAAGACGATCAGATCACTACCGGCTACAGCATGTCCCTCTTAGAGAAGATCGGGCTGTTAAAAGTTGATTTTCTGGGGCTTAGGACCCTGACCGTAATTGATTCGGCTTTAAATATTATTAAAGAGACGCGGGGCAAGATAATAGATATTGATAATATAGCCCTAGATGATTCTAATACTTACAAGTTATTTGCTTCTGCCCAGACTATCGGGATATTCCAGCTGGAAAGTTCAGGCATGCGCGATCTGCTTAAGAAACTAGAGCCGGCGCATTTTGAGGATTTGATTGCGCTGCTTGCCCTCTACCGGCCAGGGCCTATCGGCTCAGGGATGCTTGATGATTTTATAAAACGCAGGCATAACCTTGTCCCCATAAAATACAATCATAAGAAACTGGAGGCGATCTTAAAGGAGACCTACGGGATTATGGTTTATCAGGAGCAGATCATGCAGATTGCCTCTAAGGTGGCGGGCTTTAGCCTTAGCCAGGCAGATCTGTTGCGCAGGGCAATGAGTAAAAAGAACCCGGAGGTTATGGAGCAGCAACGTAAGAATTTCGTCATAGGCTGTATTAAAAACGAAGTGAGCGAATCGATAGCGAGCAGGGTCTTTGACCTTATCGAACATTTTGGCGGTTACGGTTTCAATAAATCCCATAGCGCGGCCTATGCGCTTATCTCTTACCGCACCGCTTATCTTAAGGCAAACTTTCCCGTGGAATTCATGACCGCCCTCTTGACTTCTGAGCGCGATAATACGGATAAGATAGTAGAGTATATTAATGAATCTAACCATATGGGTATTAAGGTGTTGCCGCCCGATATCAATGAAAGTGCCGCCTTGTTTGAGGTGGTAGATGAGAATACTATTAGGTTTGGGCTACTGGCTGTGAAAAATGTAGGCAGGGGGGCTATCGAGTCGGTATTAGAAGCCAGGGGTGACGCCAAGTTTAATTCGTTAGAGGATATCTGCCGCAGGATAGACCTGCGCCTGGTGAATAAGAAAGTCTTAGAGAGCCTGATAAAATGCGGCGCCCTGGATTCTTTTGGCCTTGCGCGCGCGCAGATGGTTTCCGGCTTAGAGTCTGTTTTAGGCTCAGCTGCCAGAAAACAGAAAGAACAGGCAAAAGGGCAACTCTCCTTCTTCGATCAAGATTTGGATAAGGGTGGCTTTAAGGAAAGCATAAATGAACTCCCGCAGGTAAAAGAATGGCCTGAGCCGCAGCTATTGGCATTTGAAAAAGAGATGCTCGGTTTCTATGTTACCGGCCATCCCCTGGCGCGTTATGCTAATCAGCTTAAGCGTTTTACCTCTACCTCAACGGTAAACCTGGCCCAGCATAATGACGGCGAAGAGGTAAAGATTGTGGGTTTGATTTCTAAGATCAAGCAGACGGTGACCAGGCTAAAACAGGAGAAGATGGCGATCCTGAAGTTAGAGGATTTAGAAGGGGTAGTTGAGGTGCTGATTTTTCCTCAGACATTCCAAAAGGTATCAGTTCATATCCAGCCAAATACCGTAGTCATGGTAAACGGCAGGCTAAACCTAAGAGAAGATACCCCCAAGATTATTGCCAATGACCTTTTTCCGATTGAGGAGATATATAAACTAATTACCTCCTTAAATATAAATCTTTCCGGGATGCAGGAGAATATCTTTGAGAGCCTAAAAGATATATTGGCGGGTTCGCGCGGCAACACCCCTATTTATTTGCATTTTAGCGCGCCTGCCAAGCCTAAGACTCAGCTGGTGGTAGGCGAAGGCCTCTTTGTATCTCCTTCAGAAAAACTGATCCAGGACATAGAAAACCTATTGGGAGAAGAAAGGTTGACGCTGGTGATTTAATTAAGTTCCTGAGCTTAAACACTTATATGCATAAGCTCAGGATTAATTCGCAGACGCCACCTTCGGTGGCTACGCTTTATGTATAGTCTTGCACTCCATAAAGCGTCTGCTCATTAAATTTTCCTTGACCGTAATAGTTTTTTGTGCTATATTACTTTTTAATGTAACTTTTTGCTGGTATTAGAGTTAGGGCGTAAAGGAGAGGGGTGAAGAATGACAAAGAAGGATATAATCCTTAAGGTATCTGATGAGACTAACTTAAAACAGATAGACGTAAAAAAAGTGGTGCAAAAAACCTTTGATTGTATTACGGAGGCCCTGGTAAGAGGAGAAAAGATAGAGCTGCGTAATTTCGGTATCTTCAAAGTAAAACAAAGAAAGAGCCGTACCGGAAGAAACCCTCGCACTGGTCAAGTGGTTCCTGTCCCGCCTAGAAAAGTAGCAGTCTTTAAGCCAGGCTTAGAGATGAAGAGTAGACTCAAGTAAACAGCCATAAAACCAAAAAATAACTAAGGCAGAGGTTACTAAAAAGTAGTTAGCATGTAGGCATAATCTTAGCCCGCTCTGACTACTAAAACACTACATGCGAAGATTATATGTTTAAGAGAGCCTCCGGAACAAAAGACATCCTACCGCAGGAAACAGCCCAGTGGCAAAGATTAGAAAAGATATCTCATCAGATTTTTTCTCTCTATAATTATCATGAAATCAGGACGCCCCTTATTGAGGAAGAATCTTTATTTGACCGTTCTTTAGGTAAATCTACCGAGATAGTGCGCAAGCAGATGTTCCTTATAAAAAAGGGACGCGATTCCTACTGTCTTAGGCCGGAAGGGACTGCTTCGGTTGTGCGCGCCTATATAGAGAACAGCCTGGATAAGAAATCCGGTTTTATAAAACTTTACTATATCGGGCCGATGTTTCGCGCTGAGCGTCCGCAGAGAGGAAGGCTGCGGCAGTTCCATCATATAGGCTGCGAGGTTATTGGATCGGGTGAGCCGGAGGTAGATATAGAAATTATTGCCCTCGCGGATAACCTGCTTAGCTTATTCTCTGTAAAGGGATACCGGATTCAGGTCAATAGCCTAGGCTGTTTAGAAGACAAAAAGAAATTCATAGATCTTTTACGTCAGCAACTAAAACCAAAGGCCAACAAACTCTGCGATGACTGCCGGGTCAGGTTCAAGGATAATGTTCTTAGGGTCCTAGACTGTAAAAATGAGACTTGTCGGGAAATAATACGTACTTTAGATATCCAGGCACAGGTGTCTGCCCTGGGTACCCAAAGCGGACACCTGTGCCTGGAATGCAAAGATCATTTTGAAAGAGTATGCAAGGGCTTAGATGCATTAAGGCTTGATTATAAGGTTAATCCTTATCTTGTGCGCGGCCTAGACTATTATACCCGCACAGTCTTTGAGGTAACTCATCCCGCACTCGGCGCCCAAGATGCTATAGGCGCCGGCGGCAGATATGACAACCTGGTAGAAGAACTGGGTGGCCCAGATACTGCGGCAATGGGGTTTGCCTTCGGCATGGAGAGGCTTATATTGGCTTTGGATGCGCCTGCTGAGGCGCAAAATAAAGAGCTCATCTTTATCGTTAGCCTCGGAGAAGAGGCAAAGAAAGAGGCCCTGCTGCTTTTGAGCCAATTGCGTAAAGAGGGCTTAGCCTGCGATACCGATTATGAGAATAAATCCCTTAAGGGCGCTATGCGCCTAGCCAATGACTCAGGCGCCAAGAGAATCTTAATCATCGGAGAAGATGAGCTTAAAAAAGAGATAGTTACCTTAAAAGATATGCGCTCAGGCGGACAGAAAGAAGTAAAGAGACAGGACCTGCTAGCAGAGCTCAAGAGAGGCTCTTAAATATATGCTTAGAACTCACACCTGCGGAGAGCTTAATGCTAATGATGCAGACAGGGAGGCCGTGCTTTGCGGCTGGGTAGCTACTAGGCGCGATCACGGCAAGCTTATTTTCATTGATATCCGCGACAGGTCCGGAATAACCCAAATAGTCTTTATACCTAAAGAGTCAGGAGATGCTTATATCAAGGCCCAGGAGTTGCGGAATGAGTTTGTCATCCGCGTTAGCGGGAAAATCAATAGGCGCCCGGGCAATACCGTAAATCAGAAAATACCCACTGGCGAGATAGAGCTTTTAGTCAAGGAGCTTGAAATTTTAAACCCCAGCCTTACCCCGCCTTTTGAAATAGAGGATGATTTGGATATCACCGAAGAGATGCGGCTTAAATACCGTTATTTAGACCTAAGAAGAAAGAAAGTTTTTAATAATTTTATGCTGAGGAGCAGCCTCTATAAGATTATACGCTCCTTTATGGACAAAGAAGGGTTTATCGAATCAGAGACCCCTATCCTTACTAAGTCTACTCCTGAGGGCGCACGCGACTACCTGGTGCCCTCAAGGCTTAACCCGGGCGAGTTTTACGCCCTTCCGCAGTCACCGCAGCTTTTTAAGCAGATACTGATGGTCTCCGGTATCGAGAGGTACTATCAGATTGCCAAGTGTTTTCGCGATGAAGACCTGCGCGCAGACCGCCAGCCTGAATTCACGCAGCTTGACCTGGAGATGTCTTTTTTAGATGAAGAAGATATTTTTTCGCTGCTTGAGCGCCTTATGCAGACCATATTTAAAGAACTAAAAAATATAGAGATAAAGATCCCTTTTAGGCGCATGACCTTTGAAGAGGCGCAAAAGAATTATTCCTCAGATAAGCCGGATTTAAGAAAAGGGCTAGGGGGGGATTTTGCCTTTGTCTGGGTATATGATTTCCCTCTTTTTAAATACGATACTGAAGAGAAGCGCTGGGTAAGCGAACATCATCCTTTTACAGCCCCAAGGACGGAGGATCTGGATAGGTTAGAGAAGGAGCCAGAGAAAGCAAAGGGCCGCTGCTATGATTTAGTGCTTAATGGCATAGAGCTGGGCTCAGGTTCAATCAGGATCCATAGCCAACAGTTACAGGAGAGGGTTTTCAACATCATCGGCATTAAAAAAGAAGAGGCATATAAGCGTTTTGGTTTCTTGTTAGAGGCCTTTCAGTTTGGCGCCCCGCCTCACGGAGGTTTTGCCTTTGGCATAGATAGGCTGCTTGCCCTTCTGGCAGGGGAGGAAAGCATCAGAGAAGTAATAACCTTTCCTAAGACACAGAAGGCGTTCTGCCCTTTAACCAATGCCCCTTCTGCGGTTGAAGAAAAACAATTAAAAGAATTAGGTATAGCTATCAAGAAACATAAAAACTAATGTATAAATCCCAAATCCCAATATTACCAAACAAACCCAAATTTCAAAATCCCAAATTACTGTTTTAGGTTTGAGATTTATTTAGGATTTGGTAGGATTTGGATTTTGGATTTCTAAAAAAGAGGAGGTAGTAAAATGGATAGAGGTAGTAAAATGGATAGGAAAGGCATATTGTATTTATCGGGTTTGGTTTTTGTTTTTCTGCTTTCCGGATGCGTGGTCAGGACATATCCTCTGACTAAGGAGAGGGTAGATCAGGATTTAGCTAGCGGCAACCGCGGTTATGTAAAGGGAGCGACTGCGGGTGAGGTTCGGACTAAAGAAAGAAAGGCAACCCGCACTACTCAGGTATTAGAGGTTGAGCTGCATGCGCCTGTTAAATTCGAAAAGATGCCTAAGGCCAAGCCGCAGAAAAAGACTGCGGATGAAGAGATCTGGGGGAACCGCGGATATATTACGAAGACAGAGCCACCCCAGGAAAGAAGTACTATAAAGGCAGTTGTAGTTGTGCCTGCTACAGAAAAATACACAGTAGGCAAAAACGATACCTTGCAGAAGATCTCTAATAGATTCTACGGCACTACTAAAAAGTGGCTTAAGATATATGAGGCTAATAAGGCAGTATTGAAGGGCCCGGATAAAATTTACCCCGGCCAGGTATTAAGTATCCCAATCGATTCTAAAACCTCAGCTAGAAAAACAGAAGCCCTAGAGGAAACAGGGGAGAATCTTAAATAGCCCTTTCTTTTACTCTTTATTATGGAAAAGGTAATAAGGATAGGTTCTAATCAAGAGGCTCAGGCATTCTGCGGCCTGCACGATGCCAATTTAAAAATAATAGAAAAAGAGTTTCGTGTAAAGCTAAACCTGCGCGGCGACCGCCTTAAGCTAAGCGGCACTTCTCTAAATATCAGAAAGGCGGCAGATCTTATAGATTACCTGTTGAATTCCATACGCCTAAGGC
>VGKF01000025.1 GCA_016867175.1 Candidatus Omnitrophota bacterium
AGCGCGCTCTTAACCTTAGTATTCTCTTTGTGTCCTTCTAAGTCTACAAAAAAGTAGTAATCCCAGGCCTTCTTTTTAGAGGGCCGGGATTCAATCTTAGTCAGATTAATCCTATGCTTTTTAAAAGGCATCAACATATCCTGCAACGCCCCTACTTTATCCTTGATAGAAAAGATTATAGAGGTCCTATCTGATCCGGTTTTGGCTACTTCGCTTTTGCCGATGACCAGAAAACGGGTAATATTGTGCGGTGAATCCTCTATATCTTTGGTAATTACCTTTAGTCTATAGGCCCTGGCTGCCAATAAAGAGGCAATACAGGCGCTTTTTTTCTCTCTGGCTGCCATCTGGGCTGCCTGGGTAGTGCTGAATACATCTATTTTTTCTGCATGAGGCAGGTTCTCCTGAAGCCAGAGCCGGCATTGCCCGAAGACCTGGGGATTGGAATAAATCCTCTTTATCTTAAGCTTGGGGCAATTAGCCAGCAGGTTATGCGATACATATAAAATCACCTGCGCGCAGATCTTAAGATCGGAATCCACTAACATATCCAGCGTGTGGCTGACTGCGCCCTCAATAGAGTTTTCTATCGGGACTACCCCGTAATCAGCAGCATCCTTTTCTACCTCTGTGAATACTTCGGTAATACTATTGCAGGGAAGATATTCTACCTGCGATCCGAACCTCTTAATCGCAGCCAGCTGGGTAAAAGTAGCCTGCGGCCCAAGATAGGCGACCTTCAGGGCCTTATTCAAAGAAAGGCTTGAAGACATAATCTCGCGGTATATCGCCTCAAGCGCAACTGAATTGAGCGGGCCTTTATTAAAAAGTTTTATTTTCTTTAAAACCTCTCTTTCGCGGTCAGGCGAATAAATACCTAATCCGCTCTCAAGCTTCAGGCTGCCAATCTCTGAGCTGATCTTTGCGCGGTTACTCAAAAGCCGCACTATTTTTTTATCGACATTGTCAATTTGTCTGCGTAGGTTCTTTAGCTTCACTCTCTACCTCCTTTTGCTGGGCAAGAGTTGAAAAATTTTCTATCTTGGGCAGTTCCTCTAATGACTTTAAGCCAAAATATTCCAGGAACTGCCTGGTTGTCCCGTAGACCTTAGGCCTGCCGGGAGACTTCTTCCTGCCGGTTACCCGGATAAGGTCCTTATCCAGAAGGCTCTTCATTACCCCGTCGATATTCACATTACGCAGCGATTCTATATCCAGACGGGTAAGCGGCTGTTTATAGGCAATTATGGCCAGGGTCTCAAGCGCCGGCTTAGAAAGCCGCTCAACATTACGCTGCTTGTATAATTTTTTCAAGAAAGGAGCCAGGGCAGGCGCAGTAATCATCTGAAAGCCGCCGGCAATCTCGGTGATGCGCATGCCGCGGTTTGAGCTTTCGTATTCTCTATTAAGCTCCTCAAATATAGAGCGTATTTCATTAGCCTCCAGGCTACCCAGTACATTTTTAATCTGCTCGATGGATATAGGCCTGTCGCTTGAAAAAAGTAGCGCCTCTATTACTGCCCGGTTATTATCCTGCATTATTCTTACCTTGACCTTTTCTGTTTATAGACTTCGTTAAGTAAATCTTCGGTATTTTCTAACTTAGGAGACCTCTCCATTGCCTTCTTTATCATGCTCATCGCCTCTGACCTCTTGTATTCTAATTGCATAAGCACAGCAAGGGCCTCCTCTTCAATATCAGCACCTTGCGGCTTTGGTCTTTTTAACTCTTTATCCTGGATCAGCCCGAATTTACCGATCTTATTCTGCAGCTTGGCTACAATCTCTTTTGCCCTTTGCTCGCCGATACCGGGCAGGGACTTTAAAAATACGGTGTTCGCTTCATCTATTGCTTGAGCTATTAAAGAAATAGGCTGACTCAATGCCTTAAGCGCAGCCTTTGGCCCGATACCGGAGACAGTAATAAAGACTTCGAAGAATTCCTTCTCTATCTCGTTTAAGAAGCCGACCAGGATAGGCGTGCTTTTTGCCGGCTCAGACTGCAAATAATGATAGGTAATAAGCTTGATCTGGCCCTTATCATCTATATTCTCATCCAGATGCTGCATAACTGCGCTGGGAATTAATACCTGGTATACTATTCCTCCTACCTCAACCAAGAGGTGGTTTGAGCCCTTTTCAATAACTTTGCCGCAAATGCGAGCTATCATTGACTTATCCCGGTTATCTTATCCAGATGCGCAATACGCTGGTGCGCAATAGCTAAAGCCAGGGCATCGGTCACATCCGTATACTTGGGTAATTTTTTTATATCCAGGGTCATAGCTACCATTTTTTGCACCTGATACTTTCCTGCCAGTCCCTTTCCTACGATTGCCTTCTTGACCCTTGTCGCCGGATACTCAACCAAAGCTATCCTTGCCTCGGCAGCAGCAAGGCAAATCACTCCGCGCGCCTGGCCTAAGATATGCGCAGTAGTAGGATGCCGGTAGTGCGCATATAGTTTTTCAAGGACCATCACCCCGGGCCTGGTCTCTGATATCAGCTGGGCGAGCGCCCTGTGTATTTTATTTAAACGCATAGATATATTCTGACTGGCAGAGGTAACCACAACCCCTGCTTCTACCAGGGAGATCTTATTATTATTTGCGTCAATAACTCCGTATCCTGTAACAGAGAGCGCCGGGTCAACCCCCAATATCCTCATTTTTAAGAATTAGCTATCTCTTCTAAGATCTCATCCGGTATGTCAAAGTTAGCATAGACCTGCTGCACGTCATCATGCTCTTCCAGGGCATCTATTAAACCCAGGACCTGCTTAGCCTCATTGCCTACGACTTTTACTAAAGAAGAAGGCACCATGGTTAACTCTGCATCCTGCCATTTTATACCCTTGGCTTCGATAGCCTGCTTGACCTTTTCTAGGTCTTGCGGCGATGTGGTTATCTCGTAGTTTTTATCGTCGGATTTAAAATCTTCAGCGCCAGCATCTAAGGCAATAGACATCAACTCATCTTCTTTAGCCAGGCTCTTCTCTATCATTATGTAGCCTTTCTTGGTAAACATCCAGCTCACAGAGCCTGCTCCGGCCATATTGCCGCCTCTTTTAGACATGATATTGCGGATCTCGGCGGTGCTGCGGTTTTTATTATCGGTAAGCGCCTCAATCAAAATAGCTACTCCTCCAGGCGCATAGGCCTCATACATGACCGCCTCATAAACTATGCCCGGCAATTCTCCTGTGCCGCGCTTTATCGCCATCTTAACGTTATCCGAGGGCATATTCGCCTCTTTAGCCCTGGCCATGACTGTGCGTAACCTTGAGTTGTTATCGATATTGCCGCCTCCCTCGCGGGCAGCCACGATAATCTCTTTAATGATCTTGGTGTAAGCGGAGCTTTTTTTGGCATCCGCTACCGCCTTCTTACCTTTATTTGTTTTCCATTTTGAATGACCGGACATTATATCCTCCTTAAATTGTTAAATAGGGCAGACAGAATAAGCCGAGTTCTGTGTAGAGGCGATTATCCGTCTCTAGTGTGGCCATTCCTCTAAGCCTAGGCATTACTGCCTAGGTCAAGCAGCCTACCCGAGACTTCAGACGGGGAGGGCACCCCTGGTCCCTTATTTGGCCTTACTCCGCGTAGAGATTGCTCGTTTCACATCACAACCTTCGGTTGTGATGTGATCCCACAGGCGCTTGGCGCCTGGGGGATCTAGGAAATCACAACCGAAAGTTATTTCTCGTCTCTGTAGCTCTGTCCCGCACAAAGCTTGCGGGAGCGCCTTGCGGCTGATCCTTCCTTGCTGCTTCGCAGCAAGGAGATGGGCGTTACCCATTACGCTACCCTATGGAGCTCGGACTTTCCTCCCCGCGTATTAGACGGGGCGGCCACCTTCTGCCTGCCCAATTATCAAAGTGAATCTCCGCGGGCAGAAGCCCGCGCTTCTCAAATAAAATACTTGAAGCGGTCTCATGAGGCCAGAGAAAGTAAATCAATGTTTCTTTAGCGCTGTTTTTACTGCCTGATTCGCCAATTTATCCGCGCCGCGGTTATTCTCGCGCTTGATATGCCTCACGGAAACCTGCTTAAAGCCGGACATAAGATGCATTGCCTGATTATAAAGCCCCAGGATATTTTTATTCTTTACTTTGTATACCTTATTTAACTGATGGCAGAGCAACTCGCTATCGCTGTTGATCTTTATGCTTTCTGCCTTCAGTAATAGCCCTTCCTGCAGGCCAAATATCAATGCCGTATATTCGGCAATATTATTGGTAGCCCCTCCGATATAACTGGAGATATTCCTAATCACCTCTCCATCCCGGCAGATAACTACCCCTATCCCGCTTGGCCCGGGGTTCCCCTTAGAGGCCCCGTCAACATAGACCTCAATCGTCTTCATTAATATATAAAATACGGTTACAGATCTCGCAGGTAATAACGCGCTCGTACATCTTTATCAGGTTTATCACCTGGGGCGGAACATACATATTGCAACCCAGGCAGGAATTATCCTTTACGCTGACTATCGCCAGGCCGTCGCGGTTAGCCAGTATCCTGTCATATTGGGCAAGTATCTTGGTATCGATGCTGGGAAAAACCTGCTGGCGTTGGCCGTCTAGTTGGGCAATGCGCTCATCCATCTCTTTTATCCTCTGTTCTACCTTGGCCTTTTGTTCATTGACTACCTTCTCTTCTTCCTGCAGCCTCTGCTTTTCTTTATCAATCTCGGCCTTGGCCTGATCAACCTGGTTAAATAACTCAAGGATCTTATCCTCTATTACAGAGCCATCGGCCTTTGCATCATTAATCTGCTGCAGCATCGCCTGGTATTCTTTATTTGTCTTAAGCTGGTAAAGCTGGGTCTGTAGCTTCTTAATAGCCTCCTCCTTGGAGGCCAGCTCTAATTCCTTATCTTTCCTCTGTTTCTGTAAATCCAAGGAAGATTTTTCAAGGCCTGCGAGCTGCTGTTTTTTGGCTTCAAAGGCATCCTCAATCGCCTGCAGCTCTTTTGGCTTAGCCTCTTTTTCCGCTTTAAGAATATAGATTTCGGTATCTATAGCCTGCAAATTAATCAGGGTATGTAATTGTGATTTTAAGTCAAGCGTCGGCATATATATCTTTCTGATATGAATATGGGCGATAGAGGATTCGGACCTCTGACCTCCACAATGTGAATGTGGCGCTCTAACCAACTGAGCCAATCGCCCTATTCCTCTGGGCCCACAGGGATTCCCCCGCCGTTTCTCTTAATAGTCTCTGGCGGGGTCCCGCATCCATTCTTAATAATGCATGATGCGGGAGAACCCAATTCTCACAAACTGGGCCCAGCAGGATTCGAACCTACGACCAAGAGATTATGAGTCTCCTGCTCTACCGCTGAGCTATGGGCCCGATAATCTGCTAAAATTTTTATATTAGCAGAATTTCTGGCTATTGTAAAGTTTTTTTATGGTTGGAAGGGCTTGAAAAGGAAGGTGTTACTGTTAATACTCCCTTTGATGCACTAGGGCCATATCCAGGAAGGTACGTAACCTTCTTGAGCGCGTAGGATGTCTTAATTTCTTTAAGGCCTTGGCCTCTATTTGACGAACCCGCTCGCGGGTAACTTTAAAAACATTACCGACCTCCTCCAGCGTGCGCGGGCAACCGTCGCTGATACCGAAACGCAGGACTAGTATTTTCTTTTCTCTTTCCGTAAGGGTGGTAAGGGCAGAGCCCATCTCGTCTTTAAGCATGGCGCGCATGGTAGCATTAGCGGGCGAGACTGCTTTTTTATCTTGGATAAAATCTCCAAAATGCGTATCACCCTCATCTCCGATAGGCATCTGCAGTGATATAGGCTCCTGTGCAATCTTGAGTATTGCCTTCACCTTATCCTGAGGCAGGCGCATCTTATAGGCGATCTCTTCAGCCAAAGGCTCCCTGCCGTTCTGCTGGACAAAAACCCGTGAAAATCTGATTATCTTATTTATGGTTTCAGTCATATGCACCGGTATTCTTATGGTGCGCGCCTGATCGGCTATAGAACGCGTGATCGCCTGCCTTATCCACCAGGTAGCATAGGTAGAGAACTTATACCCCCGCTTATATTCGAATTTTTCTACTGCGCGCATAAGCCCGATATTGCCTTCCTGTATCAGATCCAAAAAGGATAGACCGCGGTTAGTGTATTTTTTGGCTATGCTTACCACTAGCCTCAAATTCGCCTCCACCAGATACTTTTTAGTGCGGTTGAATTTCATATGCGTGGACCTGACCAACTTCATCTGTTCTTTTATCTTAAGGTAGGGCTCTGCTAATTTATGCAGGATAAAACGCCTCCTGGAAGGATTACGCCTCCTATGCCTACTCATCTGTTCCAATTCCCTAATCAAGAGGCTTAGCCTGCGCACTGCCAGCTCAATAACCGAAGTGGTAAAATTAAACTTGAGCAATAACTCAACGCTCCTGGATTCGCTGCGGGTCCCTTTTAATAACTGCAGGGTCCTCCTCATCCTCTTGAGGATATTATTCTTATTGGACTTAATCTCCTCTTTGGTGACCTCTTCAAGGTTTAACTTTCCTTCCAGTATATCATTGACTACGCAGACCATTTCATTACGTACAAATCTGGTAACCAGTGCCGCCCGTTTAAATTTCTCCTCAGCCTCTTCTATCCTTTTGGCCAATTCGATCTCATTTTCTCTGGAAAGCAAAGAGATTGACCCCATCTGCTTAAGGTACATCTTGACTGGATCATCCAAAGGCAGAAATCTCTCCTCGCTTTTAAGTTGCTCGCTGAGCAATTCCTCTTTTAATACGGGACTAGGGGGTTTATCGTGTCCGTGTTCCTCTTCATTCTCGATAATCTGGATATCCTCATTCCCTAAAAGATCGAGGATCCTGTCTATATCCTCCGAAGAGGAAACCCCCTCCGGCAACAACTCATTGATCTCATCATAGGTCAGATAACCCTTTTGCCTGCCTAAGGTAATAATCTTCTCTACGTCTTTTTTCGTATATTCCCTCTTTTCTACTTTCACGCTCACCTCATCTTGGTTAAATTATTAAACTCTTCTATTAATAGATGCAACTTTGCGTCATTACCTAAACGCTGTGCCGTAGTTATCTCTTCTTGGAGATGCTGTTTCTTCACTTTTAGCCTGTCGCTCTTAAGACGTGTTATGCAATCGTCTATAATCCTCTCTTTGTTCTCTAGAGAAACCTCAGGCATAAGTGTAGACTCAGAGATTAAGCGCGAGATGGCCTCTTCGCTAAAATAATTTATGAGATTGCTGGCCCCTATATTTTTACCCTGGCCGGCTAAATCAAACATCAGCGAAACTATCTTAGAGGTAATCTCATCCTGAAAGTCGCCAGGCTTAAGCTCCTCTTTTACGCGGCTAATAGTACCGGCCTCATCCAACATCAGCTTTATTAATAATTTCTCTGTTGGATTTATATTAGCCGGTTTCTTGGGGGCTGCCTGATTTATATCCTGGTAGGCCTTTCCCCCCTTTATTTTTTTGAGCTCCTGCAAGATATATTGCTCTTCTACGTTTAGCTGGGAAGAAAGAAACTTGATATATTCGGACTTTAAGATCGCATTCTTAAGCCTGTTTATAGTAGGCAGCATCTCAGAGGCGATCTTTGCCTTCCCCTGGGCCTCTTTTATATTAAAACGCGATTTCAATGCCTCTAACTTGTAATCAAAAAGCCCTTGGGCATTCTTGACCTTATCCTTAAAAACCTCAATACCTTCCTTGCGCACGAACAAATCCGGGTCAAAACCCCTGGGAAGGGAAACTACCCTTACATCCATCTCTTCTTCTATAAACACATCAAGGGTCCTAAGGGTAGCTATCTGCCCTGCGTCGTCCGGGTCGTAAACAATCACTATATTATGGGTATACCTCTTTAAAAGCCTGGCCTGCTCCTGGGTAAACGCAGTACCCAGCGACGCTACTATATTTTTAATACCCTCCTGGAAAGGCGCAAGAAAATCAAGATACCCCTCCACCACTATCGCGCAATCAGCATCTCTTATATAATCCTTTGATAAATTGAGCCCGTAAAGATTCCTTCCCTTAATATATATGCCTGTCTCCGGCGAATTAATATATTTAGCCTGGGCGTTGCCTGAGTCAGTACCTGTGCCTTCCGGTAGGAGCCTTGCCCCAAACCCTAAGCTCCTGGATTTTATATCGAATATGGGAAAAATTACCCGGTTACGAAACCTGTCATAATAGCCCCCGCTTCCTTTAGCAAGAACCAGGCCTGCCTTCTCTAATAAAGAAAGGCTTACCCCCTTGGCCCTGAAATAATTTATCAGGCCATCCCATTTATCAGGAGCAAATCCCAGCTTAAATAATTTTATAGTCTCTTCTTTTATGCCTCGTTTTAATAAATAGCTCTTTGCCTGACTTGCGCTTGAGGCACTCAGGTTATCCGCATAGAAAGACGTGGCCAGTTCATTAATTTTGTAAAGCTGGGTGATAAGATTGCTGACCCCGGGGTCCTGCTTTTGCATCTGCGGCAGATCA
>VGKF01000026.1 GCA_016867175.1 Candidatus Omnitrophota bacterium
AGCCTTTTAGCGATAATGCCGGTAGAGGCAACCAGAACTTCTTCTTTTTTCACCCCTAAATTAAAGGATAATGCCTTTGCCAAGGCCTGCGCATCCAATAGCCCTTGGTTGCCTGTAAAACAATTGGCATTCCCGCTATTTACTAGTATTGCCCTGTGTTCAAGCCCCTGCTTAAGATGTATCATGTTTACTTTAATAGGCGCGGCTAGAATTTTATTGCTGGTAAAAAGGCAGCTGGCCTTTGCCGCTACATGAGAATAAAGCAGGCCCAGGTCAGGCTTACCGGATCTTTTTATTCCGCAGGCTAAAGCGCTGGCCTTGAAATATATGGGTAAAACCGCTCTCCTATATAGCTTCATAGCAACCCCATAGCTTCGGGAAAATTATACATAATATTCATATTTTGCACTGCCTGGCCTGATGCGCCTTTGAGCAGATTATCTATGGCCGAGACTATGATTACACTCTCTCCAAAATCAGCAATCCCTATATCGCAGAAATTTGTTCCTACTACATCTTTGAGCCTGGGGTATTCGCCTTCTTTTTTTATTCTTACAAAAGGCTCTCTCTGGTAAAACTTCTTATACATCTCCTGCAGGTTTTTAGCTTTAAGCTTTACATTTTTAGCTTTCTTAACGTATATGGTCTCCAGGATCCCCTTATTCAAAGGCAACAAGTGCGGTACAAAAGTAACCGCCAGTTTCTTTCCGGCTAATCCCGATAACTCCTGGTTAATCTCAGGGCTATGCTGGTGCACATTTATCTTATAGGCCCTGAAATCCTCATTAACCTCCGCAAAAAGCATAGCCTCGTCTGCCCTTCTGCCTGCTCCGCTAACCCCTGATTTGGCATCAATAATTATCGATGGCAGATCCAATAAATCCAAGGCTACTAAAGGAGCTAGTCCAAGTATAGCAGCAGTAGGATAGCAGCCTGGATTAGCCAGGAGTTTGGCGCCTTTAATCTTCACCCGGTACAGCTCCGGCAGGCCATAAACAGCTTTTTTAATATTCGGCTTATCTTTATGCGCTAATTTATAGAACTTTTCATAGAGCGCCGTATTCTTCAACCTATAGTCGGCGCTTAAGTCAATTACCTTTTTGCCTGCCTTAAGTAATTTAGGAACCAGGCCCATAGATACGGTATGCGGCAGGGCCAAAAATACCAGCTCGCACGATGCAATAATATTTTTTATATCCGGCAGAGTGCAGACTAAATTTATCCTTCCGGAAAACTTAGGAAATATCTGCTCGATAGCAAGAGGCTTATCTATCTTAGCAGAAAGATTGGTTATCCTAACCTGAGGGTGATTAAGCAAGATCCGGATTAGCTCTTCTCCGGCATAACCGGTAACGCCAATAATCCCTACATTTATCATCTTAAACTCCTTATAATTCATATCGCACATTCTTTTATGGAAGACTCCATAACTTATGGCTTCATTTAATATTAAGATAAAAAGCAGACGACGTCAAGCTTTTTTCTCGTCGGATAAGAAAGTACAAAAATAAAAAATCCCGCTGACTCGCCCCAGCGGGATTGAATAATCTTATCGGATTGTTTCTCTTATTCTCTTTAATTCCTGATTATCTCTTTGTCCACTGGAAGCGTTTACGCGCACCCTTGAGGCCGTACTTCTTGCGCTCCTTCATACGCGGGTCACGCGTAAGAAAACCCTGTTTGCGTAAGGCATCTTTTAGGCTCTCTTCGGCTAAAACCAGGGCACGCGATATTCCATGCCTCAATGCGCCTGCCTGGCCGGTAAGCCCGCCTCCTCTTAAGTTTGCCACAATATCATATTTGGCTGCGCTTTCAGTCGCCACTAGCGGCTGTCTTATAATAATCCTGTCCGTCTCCCTGAGGAAGTATTTCTCGTAGGGCTTGCCGTTGACGCGAATATTACCAGAACCCGGCAGAAGATGCACCCTGGCCGTGGATTCTTTACGTCTGCCTACTGCTGTGATTCTGGTCACTTCACTCATTATTATTAAACCTCCAAAGAAACGGGTGATTGTCCTTTATGCGGGTGCTTATCGTCAGCATAAACCTTTAGCTTCTTAATCATATCCCTGCCTAACGGCCCTTGCGGAAGCATGCGCTGCACTGCCAAATGGATCACGGTAGTCGGCCTCTTGTTCAACATAGCCTCCAGGGGTATCTCTTTTAGGCCGCCTGGATAGCCTGAATAACGACGGTATACTTTTTGCTTAAGCTTTCTGCCAGTAACCCTGACTCCGGATGCATTAATGACAATTACACCATCTCCGGTATCCAGGAATGGGGTAAAGATAGGCTTATGCTTACCCCTTAAGATCGAGGCAACCTTAGCTGCAAGCCTGCCCAGTATCTTATCCTTGGCATCGACAATATACCACTGTCTTTTGATATCCTCTTTTTTAGCTACATAGGTCTTATTCATAGAAAATGAAGCCCCTCAAAAGGTTTCTTTAGCGAAATACTTGAGTGGCCACAACTAATAAACTCCGTCTTTAAGGATAGACTTTTTAGGCCACGAAAGTATAAAGTATAACATATTTTCTATTTAAGTCAAATAAATTTTACGCCTATTTTTTACTAAGATTATCCCCGCAGCAAGTATAAAAATTACGATAAATACTAAAGGAACGCAGGCCCTCTCTACCTTTACTTTTAAGCTAGGGCCGGGATTCTTATATAAAATAAAGGCCTGGGTCTGGCTGATCTTCTCTAGATTATACTTACGCACTAATTCTTCCAATGCCCCCTTCTCTTCATCAGCCGGAAATACTATTATTTTAGATACGGCAAAGGGGTCGAATTCTCTGGCCGGACCTATCTCTACAAACAAGGCATTGGCAGTGGCCCTGCCGGATATTGCTGCCAGGCCCATCCCCGCTGGATTAAGCGTAGAATAGATAATATCTGCGCTATCGCTGTTTTTCTTTATTATCTCTGTTGCTTGAGCATATTCCTTAGCAAACCACATAGAATCCCATTTGGTAAAAAGTATCTTGCTTGATAAAGAGTCAAAAATACAAAGCCTATAGCCGGCCCTGCTGACTTCATTTGTTTTATCTTTAACCAAGGCAGGAGAAAATAGCTCAAAAATAATAAGCATTGAAAGCACTGCATATACTGGCCATTTTAATCTATCGGTAAGCAAATTAAAAAGTTCGGATAAGGCAATACTCCCCAGTAAGATAATCGCTAGATACCCCTCCCCGGAAAAGAAACGGTAGGGATAAAACAAGAGCAGGAGGCTACCCAGGAGAAAAGAAAAAAACAATCTATACTCCCTTCTTTTTTTATAGACCAGGAATAATCCGAGGGTAGCCAAGATATATTCCGCTATCTTCAATCGGATATTGTTATTCTCCTGCAGGCTAAAGCCTAAGGTCTTAATATACTTAAGGCCATTGAGCTCCTTAAAGAATACCGGGGCTGAGAGTATAAGCGAATAGAACAAAAGCCATAAAGAGTCTCCTCTTTTCTCTTTATCCATTAATCCGTAGAAGAAGATGGCTAAGGCGAAGACCCAGGGTAAGCCTATGTGGGTGTAAAAAGAGAGCGAAAGCAATACCGTAGAACTAACTATTCTTCTACGCAGGAATTGGTCTATAGCCAAAAGTCCGAAGATGGCTGCTAACGTAGCGGGTATATGGTTTATTAAAGATGCATAAAAAGAAAAGGATGAGCCAAAGAGCAACACAGCAAAAAATGCTAGCCTGGCATGGTAATTTTTCTTTAGAAATACCCAGAGGGTAAATAAAAAAAGTAGCGGAGTAAAGGTCTCAAAAAATTTTGCCAAGATTATTACGCTTACTCCGCATTTCATCAGTAACGCAAACAGTATATGGAAAAACGGCGGGTAGATATGCACCCTGCCTACAGGCGCGTACTGCCAGAAATCCCAGCCCACATATCCGCCTGACTGTATAAATCCCCAGGCAGTCAGAATATGATAATAAATATCCATAAACTGCGGCAGGATAGGCCAGCGCAGAAGCTGCAGAATAGCGTAAAGCGAGATTAGCGCCAGAGAATAAAAATCCCAGTTAAGTCTTTCTTCTTTAGGCATCTTAGCTTAATAATTAATCTTAATCAGGAATAAGCCTTGCGCAGGGGCTGTGGGACCGGCTAATCCCCTGTCTTTGGAATGCAGTATCCTCTTTATATCATGCGCAGGGATCCTTTTTCTTCCTATATCAATAAGCGTGCCCACGATATTTCTTACCATATTGTACAAGAACCCCTCTGACTCTATATCTATGACAATAAGCGGACGCTCCCTTCGTTTAACAGAGAGCCCAAGAGGGTTATAAGGGATTCTTTTTATGTTGATCTTCTTAATGGTGCGCACAGTAGTCTTGGCCTTGGTAGCAGAGGCAGAAAAGGCCTTAAAATCATGCCTACCCACCAGGGCTGCTGCTGCCTTGCGCATAAGTTTTATATCCAGTGGCAGCTTATAAAAATATGCCCTGCCGGCTAAAAGCGCGGATGAATAGGAGCGATTAAGGATAAAATAGCGGTAGACTTTGGACCTTGCGCTACGAATAGCATGAAAATCATGCGCTACCTGTTTTACTGAAGTTACTACTATGTCATGCGGCAGAAGCGCATTTAAGGCTAGGCCTAACCTTCTAACAGGAATGCTAGAGCTAGTCTTAAAATTAGCTACTTGGCTCAAAGCATGCACCCCTGAATCAGTCCTCCCTGAGCCAATAAGGTCTATTTTTTCTTTAAGAATACTGCGGAGGGTCTTCTCCAGGGTAGCCTGGATGGTATTATGAGCCCTGGTTTGTACCTGCCAGCCGTAATAACCGGCGCCGTCATATTCCAGGGTTATTTTGAGATTACGCATTCAGCAATCTGCACTGCATTGGTTGCCGCACCTTTACGTAAGTTATCTGCGACCACCCACAGCCATAAGCCATTTTTGACAAAGGCATCCTTACGGATCCTGCCTACAAAAGTCTCATCCCTGCCTTCAACGTCTTTTGGCATAGGATAATAATTCTTGGCAGGCTCATCCACTACAATAATCCCGGATGACCCGGCTAAAAGCTCTCTTACCTTCTCAGGAGTAATAGGCCTTACAGTCTCTATATAGATTGACTCGGAGTGCCCGGTACGCACCGGGACCCTGACAGTGGTAGCAGAGATCTTAATCTTGGGTGCATGCATAATCTTATGGGTCTCGTGTACCAGCTTCCATTCTTCATTAGTATAATCCAGTTCTACGAAACTTCCGATATGCGGAAAGACATTATAGCCCAGCTGCTGCGGCATTGCCTTGATCACTGAATTGACCTGCACATCGTTATATCCCCGTCTTGAGATGTCGGTCAATTCATCCTTGAGTTGCTCAACCGCGCTCCTACCTGCGCCAGAAGAGGCCTGCAGGGTAGTAACAATAACCCTCTTTATGCCAACTTTCTTATGAATAGGCCAAAGTGCCACCACCATCTGGATAGTAGAACAGTTCGGGTTGGAAATAATCCCTCTGTGCTTCTTTATATCTTTAGCATTAACTTCAGGGACAACCAATGGCACTTTAGGGTCCATGCGGAAATCTGCTCCGTTATCGATTACCACTGCCCCGCGCTTTACTGCCTCGGCTGCAAAGGTAACAGCTGCGCCCTTCTCTCCTTCAGTGCCGGCAAACAAAGCTATATCTATGCCCTCAAAGGCCTGCGGCCTGACAGCCTTCACAGAATAAACCTGTCCGTCTACTTCAATATCCCGCTCTGAGCGCGCTAAAACGCGCAACTCATTAATTGAGAAATTCCGCTGTTTTAAAACGCGCAGCATCTCAATACCCACTGCACCCACGCCTACTACCGCAACATTATATTTTTTCATTTGAGCTCCTGAAGTTTTTATTTAGCGAAATCCTTGTAGCTGCGAGCAAATTGTCTTGAAATTTACGAAGCGCATAGCTACAAGGACAAAAGTTCTCCCTATAGATTTTTTACCACCAAATCGCCTATCTGTTTCGTAGAATAACCCATCTTTCCTGCGGCCAGGGATTTCAAATCCCTGCTCACTATCTTTATTACCGCTGACTCTATGGCTTTGCCTGATTTTTCTTCCCCCAGATTCTCAAGCATCATCCCAGCAGCGCAAATCGCAGCCAGGGGATTAATTACGTTCTTTCCGGTATATTTAGGAGCTGAGCCTCCGATAGGCTCAAACATGGAAACACCCTTGGGGTTAATATTACCCCCTGCGGCAATACCCATCCCGCCCTGAATCATAGCGCCTAAATCAGTAATAATATCACCGAACATATTATCGGTGACTATAACGTCAAACCACTCCGGGTTTTTCACAAACCACATAGTAGTAGCATCAACATGCGCGTAATCAGTAGTAATATCCGGGTACTCTTTAGCTACTTCGTTAAATGTCCTTTCCCAGAGGTCCCAGGCAAAGGTAAGCACATTAGTCTTGCCGCAGAGGGTAAGCTTCTTTCTCTTATTGCGCTTGCGGCAATAATCAAAGGCATAACGTAGGCAACGCTCAACGCCCTTACGCGTATTATAAGATATCTGTGTCGCCACCTCTTGGGCTGTGCCTTTATTCTGAAACTCACCCATCCCTTTATACAGGCCCTCTGAGTTCTCACGCACCACTACAAAATCTATATCCTCGGGCAACTTATCTTTAAGCGGACAAAAATCCTGGTTATAGAGCTTCACCGGGCGCAAATTTATATACTGGTCTAGCGAAAACCTCAATTTCAAAAGTATCCCGGTCTCCAGGATCCCCGGTTTGACATCAGGATGGCCGATAGCACCCAGGTAAATAGCCGAGTACTCTTTGAGCGCAGCAATATCCCCATCTTCTAATGTCTTTCCGCTCTTAAGATAACGCTCCCCTCCGAAATCAAAAATCTTGCTTTCATATTTAAAGCTGAATTTCTTGGCAGCTGCCCCTAATACCTTTAACCCTTCATTTACTACTTCAGGCCCTGTACCATCTCCGGGTATTACCGCTATTCTGTACATTCTCTCTCCTTGCCCACAAGGGCACACCGACGTAATTCCTATAGGCGTCGGGTGCCTACGCCACGCGGGGCATCATCTCCTGGCCTTAATCCAGTTCATCAGGCCATTATATTTTAGTATCTCCTGCAAAAACTGCGGGAATGGTTCTGTTTTATAAATCTCCCCGTCGCTTAGGTTTTTTATTATACCACTGCTTAAATCTATTTCAAGCTCATCGCCGTCTGCTATCTTGTTTACATCTTCTAATTCCAGAAAAGGCATGCCTACATTAATGGCATTGCGGAAAAATATTCCGGCAAAGCTTGGCGCTACCACCGCTGATATGCCGCAGCCTTTTAAGGCACGCGGGGCATGTTCGCGCGAAGAGCCGCAGCCGAAATTTTTACCTGCCACTATGATATCTCCGTGCCTTACCTTTTGGGAAAAGTCAGGCGCAATATTCTCCATGCAATGCTTACCCAACTCCGATGCATCAGTAGTCACCAGATATTTGGCCGCAATAATATCATCGGTATTGATATCGGCTCCGAATTTATGAACTCTTCCTTTAATAATCATCTTCTTCTTAGGGACGGTTCTGAAATACGGTTAAAAGTGTCCCCTAAGGGGACACTTTTAAGAAGACTTCAGAACCGTCCCTGGATGTGTTATATGCCCGCTAATAGCTGATGCCGCAGCTACCGCAGGATTAGATAGATATACCTCTGAAGCAGGGCTGCCCATCCTGCCTACAAAATTACGGTTAGTGGTAGCCAGGCACTTTTCCCCATCAGTCAATATACCTGCATGCCCGCCTAAGCAAGGGCCACAGGTGGGCGTAGAAAAGACCCCTCCTGCTTTTACGAATACCTCAGCCAACCCTTCTTTCAAAGACTCTAAGTATATTTCTTGAGTAGCGGGTATGATAATCAACCTTAAGCCAGGTTTTATCTTTCTCCCTTTTAATATCTTGGCAGCAATCCTTAAATCAGAAATCCTGCCATTAGTACATGAGCCGATGACTACCTGATCGAGTTTAATATTTTTAAGCTTACTTACGGGCTTGACATTGCTGGGCAGATGAGGACTTGCTACCTGAGGCTCTAAGCCAGAAAGGTCCCATTCATAGATTTTTTCATAGGTAGCGTCTTTATCGCTTTTATATACCTTGAATTTGCGCTTGGCCCTGGGCCTTACATATTTTAGGGTAGTCTCATCTGCTGCGATTATCCCTGCCCTGGCTCCGGCTTCAATGGCCATATTAGAGATGGAAAATCTATCGTCCATACCCATTTTAGTAATCACAGGCCCGGAAAATTCCATTACTTTATAGGAGGCCCCGTCTACTCCGATACGTCCTATAGTATAAAGAATCAGGTCTTTACCGCCAAACCACTTAGTAGGCTTTCCCTTATAGATAAACTTTATACTAGCCGGCACCTTAAACCAGCACTTCCCGTCAATAAAACTGCGCGCCAGGTCAGTTGAGCCCACCCCTGTA
>VGKF01000027.1 GCA_016867175.1 Candidatus Omnitrophota bacterium
TTTGAGTTCAGAACCGTCCCTATTTTTTGTTTAAAAAAGGGAAACGGTCCCTTTTTTATGGTATAATTCCTTTGTTATGGATGACCTGGAGTTTGTCAAGCGCTGTGTCAGCTCTGATAAGCTTGCTTGGGATGAATTTATAGACAGGTATTCCCGCCTAATCTATAACTATATCTATAGCGTCTTACGCGTAAAAGGCATAAATCTCTCCCCGCAGGATAATGTCAACGATATATTTCAAGGCATTCTCCTTTCGTTAGTCAAAGATAATTTTAAAAAACTAAGAAGTTTTAAGGGTAAAAACGGCTGCACCTTAGCTAGCTGGCTTAGGCAGGTAACTATTAATTTTACCATAGATTATCTGCGCAGCTTAAGGCCAGCCGTATCTATTGATGAAGAAAATGAGGAAGGCAGCAGCCTTAAAGATATCCTTGCTGATGATGAGCTTTCTGTAGGAGAGAAGTTTACGCATGAAGAAAGGCTAAGGCATCTGAAGGACTGCATAGGAAAACTGGAAAAAGAAGAAAGATATTTCCTGGAGCTGTACCTTAATATTGGGCTGGGCCTGGAAAAGATAAAAGAGATATTCTCTGTTTCCCGCGGCGCAGTAGATATGCGCAAGTCCAGGATTGTAGATAAGCTTAGGGATTGCTTCCGGCGCAAAGGTTTTGCGTTAGATTCCTGATTCTTTTGCGTCTATTAACTTAGGAAAGGAATAGCGATATGCAGGATAAATTAGGAAGATTAATCAGGGGCGGATATAGGCACTGGAAGGCAGGGCATCTTAAGGAACAGAAGTTGCATCCCGATGAAGAAACCCTGGCATGTTTGCTGGAAGGTAAACTTACGGCTAAAGAGAGAGATGGGGTTATGGAGCATCTTTTAAGTTGCTCTAGTTGCGCAGGGTTTTTGTCTATCCAGGTAGGCTTGCCGGAAAACCAGGATAAAGATGTGCCTGGCTTTGTGCTTGAGGCCGCAAAGAATCTGGTAAAGGCCAAAGATATTTCAGGTGTCTTAGAGATACTTCTAAAGCTTAAAGAAGAGGCCTTAGAGATTATCAATACTAGCGGAGATATTTTGGTGGGAAATGAATTTATGCCGGCTCCGGTATTGCGTGCCCGTAAGACTAAAGGCTTTAAAGATGAGGTGGTTATCTTAAAAGATTTTAAGGAGATCAGGATAGAGGCCAAGATAGAGAACAAGCGAGGCCAGGCCTTTAACCTGACAGTAGCGGTGAAGGAAAAAAAGACCCAGAAGCTTATACCGGGCCTTAGGATTACTCTTTTAAAGGACGGCCTTGAGCTTGAGTCTTATCTGGCAGCTAACTCGGCGGTAGTTTTTGAAAATATCCGGGTAGGTAAATATACGGTTGAGGTATCCACTATTGAGGATAAGATTGCCTCTATATTGCTTGATATAAAAAACTAGAAGGAGGCGTGGTAATGCCGGATTCCAATGCCCTGGTCTTGGAGATATTAAAGCAAGGTTCTGTTCTTCAGATGAGCGTCTTTGAACAGGGTCAGATTTCCCAGACTCTAAGGCATTACAGTAGCCTGGCAGTATCTTGGCAGGATATAGATAATTTATGCCAGGAGATAGCAAACGTATTAAGTAAGATAGATAAAGGTGGGAAATTAGCGGCTGGATTGATTCAGCGCCTGGAGAAGGCCGGACAGCTGCTTTGGGATCAGCTCTTGACTAAAAGCGTAAAGGACAGATTAAGGTCAACTATTATTAAAGATTTGATTTTATCCCTTGATGAGGAGCTGATCGGCATCCCCTGGGAGCTTGTGTATGACGGCAAGGATTTTCTTTCTCTAAAATTTAACCTGGGCAGGCTCATTAATACCAAAGAACAACTTAGCCCTACGCAATACAGAAACCAGGGAAGCGCCTTAAAAATACTGATATTAGCTAATCCCACCGGTGATCTAAAGTCAGCTTATTCAGAAGGCCTTTACATCAAAAACCGTTTTGACCGTAAAAGAAAAGAGGTAGTTGTAGATTTTAAATCCACCAGTATTGACAGCCTCTATATAAAGAAGAACCTGCGCGATTATGATATCGTGCATTTTGCCGGCCATTGCGAATACGATAACCAGAATCCCGCTAATACCGGATGGGTATTAAATGACTCCAGGTTTAGCAGCCAGGATATTCTGGCCTTAGGCCAGGCCGTTCCTTTGCCCACGCTTATTTTTTCCAACGCCTGTTATTCTGCCAAGGGAAACCCTAGCCTTATAGACGGCTCCTGCCAGGAGAAAAATTATAGCTTGGCCTCTGCGTTTTTATTCTCAGGGGTGAGGCATTATATCGGTACAATCTGGAAGATAGAGGACCCGCTCAGCCTCGCCTTTGCCAATGAGTTTTATACCCGACTGATCAAAGGTAGCTCAGTAGGCGCTTCTTTACGTCTGGCGCGCCTGGAATTAATCAAAGAATACGGAATTTCCTCTATATCCTGGGGGAGTTACATACTTTACGGAGATCCGGGTTTTACATTTTTTCAAAGCAAGGAGAAAACAAAGGTTATTAAATTCAAAAGAGATAAAAGATTATACAGAAGATGGTTAGTAGGCTCTGCGTGCCTAGTAGCAGTATTAGCCGTCTTTTTATTTCTTTATTTATGGCTGCCGACGCTCAATCCCAATGACTATTTTATTTTTATCAAGGCGAAAAAATTATCAGCAAGCGGAAAAAACGAAGGGGTAGTGGAAAACTGCATGAAGCTTATTCAGAAGAATCCTTTATTTCTGCAAGCCTATCCTTTGATTGCCCGGGCTTATGAAAAAATGGGTAAAAAAGAGCTGGCCTTAAAATATTATTTTGATTACGCCCGCTATAGCGAGAAAAAACAGGACAAAAATAACCTGGCCTCGGCATATATTAGCCTGGCCTGGGCTTATCAGGGCCAGGGAGACTACGCAAAGGCCTTTGACTTTTATGAGAAGGCGCTTGTTTTAAGCCGCCAAAATCAGGATAGGCTAAATGAGGCCATAGCTTTAAGAAAGCTTGCAGTCTGGCATATAGATAATAAGAACTGCGACAAGGCAATGGAGCTATTAATGAAAAGCTCTGAGATAAACCGCCAGAGAGAATACCTGAGCGCCCATAGATATAACCTGGCCTGCGATTATTTTGATATAGGATTGGTATTCGCGAACAAGGAAGATTTTAAGGCCGCCAGGGAGTTTTATGAAAAAAGCTACCGTTTATTCGAGAAGATGAAGCTAGGAGACGAGCTAAGCGACGCATATTTTAACCTAGGGGAGATATATTTGCTTGAAAAGCAATACCAGAAGGCGCTGGATTATTATCTGCGCGGCTTAAAGATAGACCAGCAGCAGGGGAATAAGCTCAACATAGCCAGCGATTATAATATGATCGGAGAGTTATATCTAGAGATGGATAACCCCAAAGACGCAGAGGATTTCTTTAATAAAGCAGTAAGCCTGGCCAGAGATATAAAGCTAGAGCCTGAGCTGGCAGCCGCCTATCATAATTTAGGTACTTTATATAAAAAGCTAGGCAGAAAAAATAAAGCCAAGGAGTATATGAGGCAAGCGCAAGAGATTTATTATATTATAGATAAAAACCGCTACCAGGAGATAAGAGAGGAATTGTTGGGTTTAAGCGTTTCCCCCTAATTTTATACGCCATAGCTAACCTGCCTTTAATCCGTTGACCCTGTAAAATAAATGTTAGTTTTACTTTAGGCTCCCGTCTATTATAACAGGAGGTGGGAGGGATGAGGAAAATTATCTTTATCTTAGTTTGGGGGTTTTTATTTATTTCTGGTTTCAGGGGGCATCTTTTTGCTTCAGGCGGAGAATGGCAGGATATAAGCAGGGGGAACTTGGATATTAAGGCAGTTTGTTTTTCTGCAGAGGATCCCAATACGATTTATATCGGCTCAAAGAACAGGGTATTAAAGAGCCAAGATTACGGAGAGAGCTGGAAAGCCTCGCTCTCTATAAACGGACAAAACAGCAGCATTAATTTCCTATATATTAGCCGCCAGGATAAAAATTCAATATACGCAGCCAGTGGAAATGGATTGTTTTGCAGCCTGGACCAAGGCGCGACTTGGCGCAGGATTTTTAAGGGAAAGAACCGGCTAGAGAATGAATGCAGGGCTTTAGCGGTTTCAAAAGGAAACATTTATCTGGCTACTGCAGGAGGCCTTTTCTTAAGCCAAGATAAAGGACGCAGTTGGCATAAGGTAGCAGGCCTAGATAATCAGGAAATATTCAGTATTACTTCTGATATGAGAGAGCCAGATTATTTATATCTTACTTGTAGTGGCGGGGTGTTTAAAAGTCAGGATGCAGGGCATAGCTGGAAGAAAATATTTTTTGTTTCTCAGGCAGAAGAATCAACTTCACAAGAAGAGCCGACAGGGGAAGAAAGGGCAGCAGGGAATGTAACATATATTTGTATGGACCCCAATAACCTAAGCCTTATTTATCTAGCTACCCCAAAAGGTATTTATAAAAGTATTGATAAAGGGCAAAATTGGGAGCCCCTGCGCGGACTAGGTTTTCTTGAGCGTAAGGTAAAATTTTTATTGGTTTCCAATAAGGGAGATATTTATGCGCTTACCCCAAAGAATATTTTTGAGTATGAGGGAGATTATTGGCAGAGGGTATCCTTTAGCATTGAGGCGGGAGATTTGTACTCTTTAAATTTAGACAGAGAGAGTAACCTATACGCATGCGCAGCAGGAGGTTTATTTAAGAAGAATACGCTGAATTTTAACAATCAACAAACGCAAGGTAGTATTACGTTATATTTTAAAGATGAGCCGGATATCGCAGAGGTCTTACAGGCTGCAATCAGATATGCAGAGGTGAGCCCTGATAAGATCGAGCGCTGGAGAGAACAGGCTGCTAAAAAAGCCTGGTTACCTAAGGTAAGCGTAGGTTTAGACAGGGAGGCAGGCGATCTTTGGCATTGGGAAACAGGTTCTACCACTAAAAGCAATGACGATAGCTTGAAGAAAGGCCGCGATTACATAGGCTGGGATGTTACTCTAAGCTGGGATTTAGGCGAGTTAATCTGGAACAATGACCAGACCTCTATTGACTCTCGCTCAAAACTGATGATTGAGTTACGCGATGATATTTTAGATAATGTAACCAAGCTATATTTTGAACGCATACGACTTAAGATAGAAATAGATAACCTTAGCATCGAAGATCATAAAAAAAGGATAGAGAAAGAGTTAAGGTTGAGGGAGTTTACTGCCTCTATAGATGCGCTAACCGGGGGCTATTTTTCTAACGCAATAAAAAATAAAGTTAACGCATTAAAAGCAAAAGACGATAAGAAAATGCTTTGCAATAAAAATAGATAAGGTATAATAAAACAAGCGTTAAGGAGAAACTATGATCCACGCATTTCTGTTGCAACTAGTTACCCTATACTGGTATGTTATTTTTGTGGTCTTTTGTTTTTCGGATGGATTCAAGCTGAATACATCCAGCAAGCTCATTTGGTTTGCGGTTTTTTTGCCTCAACTATTTTCGTATTCATAGTTAAAAATGAATTTGACTTAGCCTTTATCTTGCCGATACCCACCCTCCTGGCAATTATTCTCTGTAGCTTGGAAAAAGCAAGGCCCAATAGAGCTAAACCGCAGTAGCCTTTCTTAAAAACAATACCCTTATAACTATAACTTGAATTTTCCCTTCTCTAGGCTTATAATATATTGGATTAATAAGCAGAACCTTTTATATAGCTTAAAGTTAGGATTAATTAGAGTGAAAGGAGCCAAGGAATGTATAGTGAAGACTTAAAGATATTAATAGAGAATATAGAAAAGGTTATCGTGGGTAAGACCGAGACAGTAAAGCTTCTCTTGATTGGGCTTCTTACTAACGGCCATATCCTGATTGAGGATGTCCCCGGTCTGGGTAAGACTATGCTTGCCTTGGCATTGGCTAAATCCATAAGCGGCGACTTTAAAAGAATCCAATTTACCCCTGACCTTCTACCCTCAGACGTAAGCGGAGGCTTTGTCTATAATCCTAAAAGCGGAGATTTTGATTTTAAAAAAGGCCCGGTATTCACTAATATACTCTTAGCTGATGAGATTAATAGGACCACGCCCCGCACGCAGTCAGCACTCCTTGAGGCTATGCAGGAATATAAGGTATCTTTGGAAGGCCAAACCTTCGTTTTACCCAAGCCTTTTATGGTAGTGGCTACGCAGAACCCTATAGAGTACCAGGGGACTTATCCTTTGCCTGAGGCGCAGATAGACAGGTTTCTGATGAAGATAAGCATAGGTTATCTTCATCCCGATGAAGAGGTAAAGGTTATTTCCGGGCAGAAACAAGAGCATCCTATCGAGGATTTAAGTCAGGTCTTGGACCTAGGTAAAGTGCTGGCGCTTCAGGAGGAAGTAAAAAAGATAGAGGTATCTGCCAATGTCCTGGATTATATCGTTAAGTTAGTTTCTTTAACGCGGCATAGAGAAGATGTCAAGGTGGGCGCTAGCCCCCGCGCCTCTATTGCGCTGATGAAGGCAAGCTCTGCCTGGGCCTTATTAGAGGGTAGGGATTATGTCATACCGGATGATGTGGCCAGGTTACTCCCCTGGGCATTGAAACACAGGGTAATATTGCAGCCAAAGGCGCTGATAGCTGAGAAGACGCCGGAATATATAATCTCCGAATTGCTTAAAACAACCCCTATTCCCTAAAATAAAAGATGCTTAGGATTTTTATCAAAAAATGGATTTTCATATTTCTCATAATTATTTTCGATCTGTTTATCGGTTTAAGGACCGCAAGGCAGTTCTTTTTTTTCTTCTTCTGGTTTTTGATTTCTTGGATTGCCGTCTGCTGGGCCTGGTTAGGGATAGAGTATTTCTTTGTAAAACTATCCTTAAATAGAAAGATTGTCGGTAAAATAGAAGAGGATGACTTTTTAGAGGTAGAGGCAACGCTTGAAAACAAAAGCTTCCTACCTCTTTTTAATGTGGTTTTACAAGATTATCTTTCCTGCGCTACTCCGCAGGAAAGGCAGAAAAGGGTTTCGCTGGAATTTATAAAGCCAAGATCGTTCCTCAATATAAAATACAATTGCTGGTGTCCTCTTAGGGGCAAATATAAATTAGGCCCATTCTTTATTTATATCTTTGATCCCTGGGGCCTGTTTTTTCTCAAAAAGCAATATTTTATCTACTCTGAAATTTACGTCTACCCCCAGACTTTCCATATACACAAATTACCAGAGTTGACTAAAGGTACTGCTCCCTGGTTTGGTATAGAGACCAGCCGCGCAAGCGGTGATGAGCACGAATTCTACGGGATCAGGGAGTATAAGTACGGAGACCCCATAAAAAGGATCCACTGGCTTTCCACCGCGCGTAAAAATAAATTAATAGTTAAGCAATTCCAACACCAGGTTTTTTACAGGGTGATTATTCTTTTCAACCTGGACAAAACTAAGAACTTCGGCCAGGGCAAAGAAAGCGTCACCGAATATACCATAAAGATAGCGGCATCAGTGGCGAAGTATTTTATCGAGCGCGACGTATCTTTAGCGGTTATCGCACATGCGCAAGAAATAGTACAGATACCTTTTAATAAGGGCTCAGAGCACTTAGAAGATATAATGAGGTTTTTAGCGGTTGCGCAGCCGGAGAGCAGGGTGAGCCTAGGAGAGGTCTTCGAAGAGTTTGCCAATTATATACCTAACGATTCAAGCCTGGTAGTTATTATGCCGGATGTAGACTGGGAGTATATGCTGGCTATGTTGTCTCTGCAGAAAAGAAATGTTTCTATGATACCCTTGATTCTGCTTTCTTCTTCTTTCTTAGCAGGCGTTGATAATCAAAAAGCCATGAGAGACATACGAATGAGTTTACCTCAGGAATTCGGCTCGGCGCCCTTGTTTTTTTCCCGTGGGGAGAGCCTAGAAGAGCCGTTCCTTAAATAATAATATGGAAAGAAAGGACCGTTATCTTTTAGCGGAGTTTCTGCTCACCTTTTTGCTGCTGTATTTACTAACCTTCCTTTTTGGAGAAGTATTCTTAAACTATAGGATCTACCTGGCCGCAGGCCTAGCTACAGGATTTATTGTAAGCTGGCTTTTGCGTAGTAAAGAATACCCTTTGGCCAAAGGTGCTGTCAATATAGCTGTTACCGGGTTATTCCTCTGGGTCATCTATTCTTTATGGCGCTCCTCATTTTTCTACAGCGATGTAATCACTATATTTATAAAAGGAGGGATATTATTAGGGATTGTCCTTAGCTTTGATTCTTCATGCCCTTCCTCCTTGGCTTACCTTCAGGCCCTGAGCCTGCCTCTTTTAATGTGTTTTCCCGCCTTTGTAAAACAGTATAATAACAGCCATATAATTCTGGTGTTAGCGTATTTACTTTTTTGGGCAGCCATATTAAAGGTTAAATTT
>VGKF01000028.1 GCA_016867175.1 Candidatus Omnitrophota bacterium
CGCGTGGCTACCCTGCAGGGAGTTAAGGTCCTGAATATAAACGAACTAGCCAATGCCTTAAAACCGGTAGTCTTTCCCGGGGAACAGATGCAGGTTAAATTACTTAAAGAGGGTAAAGAGCATAATCAGGGAGTAGGCTATCTTGAGGATGGGACAATGGTGGTGGTGGAAGATGCGCGTAAACTTATCGGTCAGGAAGTAAAGGTTGTAGTTACCTCTGTACTGCAGACCCAGGCAGGCAGGATGATCTTTACCAAAATGGAAAGATGATATGCCGGCGAGCGCTGTAGTTTTGGCTGCGGGCAGAGGCTTGAGGTTTAACCCTAGAGTTTCTAAATTGCTCTCTCGGATTAATTCTCGGCCGGTTATAGCCTATTGTTTAGAAAAACTTCAGCAGCATCCTTCTATCAGCGAGATTATTGTAGTAGCCAATCCTAAGAACAGAGATAGTATTACTGCTGTAATAAAGCGCTTTAAAATAAGCAAGGCCAGCGCAGTAGTCCTGGGAGGCAGAAGGCGCCAGGATTCAGTGCGTAATGGCCTGAAGGTTTCGGGAGGCCGCAGCGAACTTATCTTAATACACGACGCAGCCAGGCCTTTTATTGATGCTAAAATAGTGTCTGCGCTAATAAGGAAAGCCAGGCGTCTGGGTGCTGCTATACCGGCAGTACCGGCGCGTTCAACTATAAAAAGAGTCAGCCCCAAGATGATGGTTCGGAAGACAATACCCAGGGATAATCTCTGGGAGGTTCAGACTCCCCAGGTCTTTAATAGAGAGCTGCTTCTTAAGGCCTATAAAAGGTTCGGCTATATCGATGTTACCGACGATGCAATGTTGGTTGAAAGGCTGGGGGTAGAGGTAGGGGTAGTATCCGGCTCTTATGACAATATAAAAATAACTACCCCGCAAGACCTGGTATTGGCAGAGGCTATCTCTAAATCTAAAAAAATATTAAGATGAAATCGCGCATAGGCATAGGTTATGATATACATCGGCTAGTTGAAGGCAGGCCGCTTTTTATCGGAGGGGTGGAGATTCCCTATATCAAGGGGCTCCTTGGCCATACAGACGGCGATGTGCTCTTGCACGCTATATGCGATGCCATCCTGGGGGGGTTGGCTGAGGGTGATATCGGAGAACATTTTCCCGATAATGATGAGCGTTATTACGGCATAGCCAGCGCTGAATTGTTAAAGGCAACCGTTCCGCTTATAAAAAAAAGAGGTTTTAATATCGGCAATATAGACGCTGTAGTGATTGCGCAGGAACCGATCCTTTCGCCATTTAAAAAACAGATAGAAAGAAAGATCGCCGAGGTTATCGGCATAACAGAGAAAAGCGTTAATGTAAAGGCCAAGACCAATGAGGGCTTAGGTGAGTTAGGCAGGAAAGAGGCAATTGCTGCTTATGCGGTGGTAATAATGGATGAGGGGGTATAAGAATGAATTGCATTCCTGGTATAATACTTATAATCCTTGCCTTATTTGTTTTGAAGATTGCGCTTATTGCAATATTTTTCTATCAGGAGGTAAGGACAGCCCAGAAAAGGGATCCTGCGGCAAAGAGTTTCTTAGAAGTGCTTTTTCTTTATCAGGGCTTACATGCGTTGATTACTTACAGGGTGACGCATCTGTTCTATAAGATACATCTGTATTTTTTAGCCAGGATGCTCAGCCAGCTCGCCCGCTTTATGACCGGCATCGAGATACACCCCGGGGCCAGGATAGGCAAGAGATTTTTTATTGACCACGGCATGGGGGTGGTAATCGGCGAGACTGCGATTGTAGGGGATGATGTGCTTATTTATCAGGGCGTTACTTTAGGAGGCGCGGGTATTGAGAAGGGTAAGCGCCATCCTACCATCGGCAATAACGTAGTCATAGGCACAGGGGCGAAGGTGTTAGGTAATATTATCGTTGGAGATAATTCCTATGTGGGGGCTAATGCCGTTGTGATTAAAGACGTCCCACCTAATGCGACTGTGGTGGGCGTGCCTGCCAGGATTACCAAACAGGATGGGAAAAAGATCGATACCAGCCTTGACCACATGCGCACGCTTGACCCAATCATGCAGTCTATAGAAGAGCTGCAGAAAAGAATAGATAAATTAGAGAACAAATAGCTCATACTTTCGCGGCCAGATTGAGTACCTAATGTATTGATGTAGCGAAATCCTTGCGTTTTCTGCAAGGAGGCCGCTTGAGTATTTCATTAGAGAGACCGCGAGGGTTTTATCCCTCGCGGAGATTCATTCATGCCCATTTTCATATATAATTCTCTCACCCGCAAGAAAGAAGAATTCTTTCCTTTAAAACCGCCTCAAGTCAATATCTACACCTGCGGAGTCACCGTCTATGATGAAAGCCATATAGGCCATGCCAGGAGCCTGTATGTCTTTGACCTTATCAGGCGCTATTTAAAATACCGCGGATTCAAGGTAAAGTTCGTGCGTAATATCACTGATATAGACGATAAGATCATCAAACGCGCCAATGAACTTAAGGTCGGTTGGAAGGAATTAATCAGGAAATATATCGAGCGTTACTATGAAGATCTGGAAGCGTTAGGTATAGAAAAGGGGGATAGCGAGCCAAGGGCAACAGAGAATATCCCCGATATGGTCAGGTATATCCAAAATCTTATTGATAAAGGCTATGCCTATCCTGCCGGCGGAGACGTTTATTTTAACGTAAGAAAGTTTTCTGATTATGGCAAATTATCTGGGCAAGGGATAAACCAGATGGAGACAGGCGTACGTATCGAACCAACAGAGCTAAAGCGCGACCCGCTGGATTTTGCCTTATGGAAGGCCTCGAAAGAAAACGAACCCTTCTGGGATAGCCCCTGGGGAAAGGGCAGGCCGGGTTGGCATATCGAATGCTCGGTGATGAGCCAGAAATACCTGGATACCGATACCCTGGATATACACGCCGGAGGAAGGGATTTGATCTTTCCGCACCATGAAAATGAGACTGCACAAAGCGAGGCAGCCACAGGTAAGCCCTTTGCTAAATACTGGATTCATCACGGTCTGCTGACTATTAATGGACAGAAGATGTCTAAGTCTTTGGGTAATTTTGTGACCATCAAGGACTTTATAGCTGAATATCAAGATACAGATTTATTAAAACTTTTCTTTTTATCTACGCATTACTCACATCCAATAGATTATACTGAAGAAAAGATTGAAGAGGCGCGAAAGCAGAAGATCATAATAGATAGTTTCTTTGAAAAAATCTATTCTTGGGGAGTAGATAAATTTGGCATTTGGCGCTGGCAAAAATCATTAGAAAAGATCGCAAGCTCTGACAAAAACAACATCGATAATATTTATTTTAATTTTAAGAAGGTAATGGATGATGATTTTAATACGCCTCAAGGATTGTCTAATCTCTTCGAGTTGATAGATTTATGTTCAAAGTTTATTTCTGCTGATAAAAAGACTACGTTTGATTACGCTAGGTCAAAAATAGAATGGTTCTTGAAAGTATTGGGTCTTGCTGCCCCTTCTCAAGAGAAATTAATGAGTAAGATATCTACTAAAAGACATAAAAAGAAGTTAAGCGAAATGAAGAAGGCTAGACAAACTAAAGATTATGAGAAGTCTGATCGGATAAGAAAAGAATTTGAAGCAGATGGTCTCGTCGTAAGTAATACTGCCTCTACCGTAAGTATTACTACTACTTTTGCTAAGCCTATTCCTAAGAAGCAGGGTGATGTTGAGGATAGTAAATTATAATAATTTATTAGTAGGTAGTTTGCTTGAGATTTTGTGGATTTTGCCGGAGCGTGCATAAGAAAATTTTTGGCACGTAATTTTCAATCGCTAGTCGGCAAGGATTTACGAGGAGCGTAGGACGCTAATCCGATACAGGCTACCCGCAGCGACGAAGTAAGCCGCAGCCGACGGCAAAAATTTTCAGCACGCGTAGGCAAAGCCACAAAATAAGTGATAAACCAATATGAAAGGTAAATTCATCACATTCGAAGGCTCGGAGGGCAGCGGTAAATCCACGCAGTCAAAACTGCTCTGCGCTTATTTAAAGAAGAAGGGTTATAGGGTAATTTTCCTGCGCGAGCCAGGTGGCACCAAGATCAGCGAGAAGATCCGCCAGATTCTCCTGGATAATAAGAATGACGGGATGTCTGCTGAGAGCGAGATGCTGCTATATATGGCAGCCCGCGCGCAGTTAGTCAGAGAAATTATTTTACCTGCGCTAAAGAAAGGTAAAATAATAATCTGCGACCGCTTCTTAGATTCTACGCTTGCTTATCAGGGTTATGGTTTGGGGCTGGATATTGAAGCAATCAAGTATATCGGAAGGCTCGCCACCCTGGGGTTAAAGCCGGACTTGACTATCTTTCTAGACCTGGCTATTGAAAAGGGCCTGATGCACCGTAAGTTTAAGGAAGACCGTATTGAAAAAAGGGCCTTAAGCTACCATTCGCGGGTGAGAAAAGGGTATCTAAGCTTGGCAGCTCAAGAGCCGCAAAGGATAAAGATAGTCAAGGTCCAAAGGGATAGGCGAGAGACACAAGCAAACATACTAAGGCTTATAGAAAAACATGTCATTTAAGGATATAAAAGGACAGGCCCGGGCCATAGAGATGCTTGAAAACAGCTTGCGGCATTTGGCTATAGCAGGGGCTTATTTATTCATAGGAGAGGAAGGCATAGGCAAGTACCTAACTGCCGTTAATTTCGCCAAGGCAATTAATTGTCTTAGTAAAGATTACCGTAGTTGCGATAGTTGCCTTTCCTGTCTTAAGATAGAGAAGAAGCAGCATCCGGATGTGCACTTTATTGAGCCGCAAGAATCAGAGTCCATAAAGATAGAGCTTATGCGCGACCTTAAAAAAGAAATATCTTTTAAACCTTATGAGGCAAGAAAAAAAGTATTTATCATTAATAATGCTCACAATCTGACTGATGAGGCTGCCAACGCCTTGCTTAAGGTATTAGAAGAGCCTCCGAGGGATAGTCTGATTATCTTAGTCACTGCAAAACCCAAACTTCTTTTTAAGACTATAGTCTCACGCTGTCAGACCATCAAGTTTTCTCCTTTGGTCAGGCATGAGCTTGAAGAGACCCTGAATAAAGATTATCATCTCGATAGTTTGGGGGCGCACTTTCTGGCTTATTACTCAGAGGGTCGTCTTGGTTGTGCCTTAAAGATGAAAGAGGGGAATATACTAAAAAATAAAAACACAATTATAGACGGGTTTGAAAAGGTAGCCCTTGATAAAAAAGAAGATATACGCGTTTGCCTGAATATTTTAGCCAGCTGGTTTAGGGATATCTATCTGGTAAAGGCTGGACTTACGCCTTCCCAGATCATTAACCTTGACCGAAAGGACGAATTACTTAAGCTTACTGATCATTACAGCTGGCAGGACTTGGATGCTATATTCGATACCATTTCGGATTCGCTCTCGTATTTAGAGCATAATATAAACACCAAGTTGCTGCTTTCAAACTTAAAGGTGCAGATATGCCGCGGTTAATTATGGTAAAACTAAGAGAGTTGGGGCAGGCGCAGATTTATAATGCCCAGGAGCTACAGTTAAAAGAAGGAGATTATGTAATAGTGGAGCATGACCGCGGAATGGATTACGGACAAATAGTCTGTCTTAAGGGAGCGGCGCTGGAGCAGGGCCCCAAAGAATCTCCTAAAAAGATAGTGCGTTTAGCCAAAGACACTGATATCAAGCAGATCGAGGATAACCGGGTCAAGGCCAAGGAGGCATTTAATACCTGCTCTGAAAAGATAGCCGGTCATAAATTGGATATGAAGCTGGTACAGGCAGAGTATTCATTTGACCGCTCCAAGATACTTTTTTATTTCACTGCTAACGGCAGGGTTGATTTTAGGGAATTAGTCAAAGACTTAGCCAAGATATTTAAGGCCAGGATCGAGCTGCGCCAAATCGGCGTGCGCGATGAAGCCAAGCTGTTTGGGGGCTTCGGCTCCTGCGGCAGGGAGCTCTGTTGTGCCAGGTTCTTAAGAGATTTTGAACCTGTGACTATCAAGATGGCAAAAGAGGAAGGCCTGCCCCTAAATCCGCCCAAAATCTCGGGTCTTTGCGGGAGACTGATGTGCTGTCTTTCCTTTGAATATGAGACCTATAAGATGCTCTCTCGCGGGCTGCCACGCGAAGGAGAGAGGCTGCACCTGCAGCAGGGCAAGGGTAAGGTTATCACTATTAATGTATTCAAGCGCAGTGCTACCGTTGAGCTGGAGGACGGCACGCAGATAGAAGTAAGTTATAAGGAAAAGGAGCATGACAAGTAAGTTTTATATAACCACTCCCATATATTATGTGAATGCTTCTGCGCACATAGGGCATTCCTATACTACTATTGCAGCGGATACGCTGGCGCGTTATAACCGTAATCTTCTGGGAAAGGATAAGGTTAGGTTCCTTACCGGTACAGATGAACACGGACAGAAGATTCAGCGCGCCGCCGAGAAGGAAGGTTTAAGCCCGCAGCAATTTACCGATAAGATAGTCCCCACCTTTAAAAACCTTTGGGCCAAGCTGGATATCTCTTACGATGATTTTATCCGTACTACCGAAGAGCGCCATATCCGCGCTGTGCAACGGGTCCTTGAGATACTCCATGCTAAAAATGAAATTTATGCTGCGCAGTATGAAGGATGGTATTGCATTCCCTGCGAGACCTTCTGGACAGAAATGCAGCTTGTAGAGAATGCCTGCCCTGACTGTAAGAGGCCGGTTGAGAAGATACAGGAGAGCAATTATTTCTTTAAGATATCCGCTTACCAGGACTGGCTTATCGATTATTTAAAGAGCCACCTTGATTTTATCAGGCCCGCAAGCCGCCATGAAGAGGTATGCAGGTTTCTTGAGCTCAATAAACTTACTGATCTATGTATCTCCCGGCCGCAAGAGCGCCTGGGCTGGGGGATACCATTTTCTTTCAGCCCGGAACATGTTACGTATGTCTGGTTTGACGCGCTTATAAATTACATAAGCGCGGTGGGTTCATTTGACGATAAGGGAAGATATGTTTCTGAGTGGTGGGGTGATGATGTTAAAGTAGTACACCTTATCGGGAAGGATATTTTAAGGCAGCATGCGGTTTACTGGCCGATAATACTAAAAGCATTAGGGATAAGGATGCCGGATACGGTATTCGCGCATGGTTGGTGGATGTTGGGAGAGGATAAAATGTCCAAGTCGCGCGGTAACGTAGTATCGCCCCTGGAGATGGTGGATAAGTTTGGCGTAGATGTCTACAGGTATTTTTTGTTACGTGATGTACCCTTTGGTCTGGACGGTAATTTCTCAGAGGATGCGTTAATTAAAAGGTTTAACAGCGACCTGGCCAATGACTTGGGTAATCTTGTATACCGCACGCTGACAATGATTGAGAAGTATTATCAAGGTAATGTCCCGCAGGGTGAGTTTAAAGCCGCTGACGCCCAGGCAGAAGCTATAGGTGTTAAAATAGCGCATCTTGGCCATAGGCTTGCCTCTAACCTTGGCGCAGGAGATTATAACTTCAGCCTGGCTTTGGAGAGTATTTGGGAACTGATTAATATGGCAAATAAATATGTTGAAGATAGCAAGCCCTGGAATCTTTCCAAAGAAGGTAAGACAGAAGAACTGCGTAATTTTATTTTGGTGCTGGTTGGAGTCATTAGAAAGGTCTCTGCGGCAATAGCGCCTTTTATGCCGCAAGCAGCAGTCTCCATAAAAGAGCAGATAGGCCAGAATGAGATCAAAAAAGGTAATCCCTTATTTCCCCGCATAGAGATTAAGAAAGTATAACTCCCGTCTATGTTAATAGATACCCATTGCCATCTGGATTTTCCCGATTTTGATAAAGACAGAAAAGAAGTGGTTAAAAGAGCCAATGATGCCGGTATCGGCTATATCGTCAATATCGGCTCAAGCCTGGAAGGGTCAAGAAGGTCCTTAGGGCTGGCAAGGGAATTCTCTTGCGTTTACGCCACAGTCGGAATTCACCCCCATGAAGCAGATAAGATTAACCAGCAGGCCTTAGATGAGATCAGGGTATTGGCAGGTAGCGATAGAGTAGTGGCTATCGGAGAGATCGGCTTGGATTACTATAAAGGATACTCTAAGCCGGAAAACCAGAAACCGCTCTTTTTATCTTTATTAAGACTAGCCAAAGAAATTAGCCTCCCCTT
>VGKF01000029.1 GCA_016867175.1 Candidatus Omnitrophota bacterium
AGTCTCTTCTTTTATGCCTCGTTTTAATAAATAGCTCCTGGCCTGACTTGCGCTTGAGGCACTCAGGTTATCCGCATAGAAAGACGTGGCCAGTTCATTAATTTTGTAAAGCTGGGTGATAAGATTGCTGACCCCGGGGTCCTGCTTTTGCATCTGCGGCAGATCAACCCCCGCCTTCTTTGCTAATACCTCTACTGCCTCCAGGAATTCCAGGCGCTCGTATTGCATAAGAAAACTAAAGGCATTGCCTCCTGCGCTGCAGCCAAAACAGTGGTAGATCTGGCGGTCCGGAGAGACCATAAAAGAAGGGGTCTTTTCATGATGAAAAGGACAGTTGGCTTTAAAGTTACGGCCTGCGCGCTTAAGCGGGATATACCCGGAGATCAGCTCTACGATATCAACACGACCCAAGATATCTTCTAGTATATTTTGCGGTATAAGCCCTGCCATTTTGCCTTTATCGTCTGATCCTGCGAAATCCAGAACAGCCTATAACCTCCAAGCGCTCCTCTTTCTCAATTCCATCCAAGAGCAGGTTAAGGCCAAGCGTATCTGAGGAGATGTGGCCTGCGATAACCACATTGAGTTTGGCGTCTTTAACTTTTTTAAGATGCTCTTCTCCTAAATGCATGGAAACCAAGGTCCTGATCCCGGACTTATAAAACTTATCAAATACCTCTGAAGAACCCTCTGTACCGCCGGTCATCTCTAAGAAAATTCGGCCGGCCTCCTTATTAGGATTGCCTAAAATAATACGCGGCCCGGAGTTATTACCGGTCGCATCTTTATATTCTGGGATCTCGCGCAAGATATCTAATATATCCGAGACCTTCCTGGGCCTCTCCTTATTCATTAATCTTTGTAAAAAATTATGCGCATGGTTATCCGCAGGTGTATGCATACACATAAAGGGGAGCTTTAAAAGCCTGGCAGCATCTACTGAGCGCATATGGTTGGCAGGCAAAACCCTTCTTTCCACTTCAAACTTGCGCTCTTCTATGAGTTTCTCTGCCACCTTTCTGGAAATACCCGCCTTAACCAGCATAGCAATCTGTAAACGCATAACCTCATAAAAGGCAGCCCAGGCCCGGCCCTCAGGGTGGTGCGCAACAACCAGGTCTAGCCCTTCCTCCTGGCGCAGCTTATCCGCTAAAAGCAACTCTCCTACTTCAATATCTATGCCTACCATGATCTTTTTTACCTGGGTGCGGGGGTCACCGCATAATATCGCCGTATCCTCGTATGCGCTGACATTAGCCTTTCCCCTGGGATCCAACTCCCTGCCTAATCTTATTACCTGATTATAAAAATGGCCTAACTTCATTTTTTATCGGCTAACCCTTTCTGGACCATAGCGGGCTTCTTATTAAATTTTTCCTGGGTCATAAATTTAGAGGCAAGATTATCCCATAAATTGCTATAGAATCCGCAGCTAAGATTAACCCAATATCTGCCGGAATAACTGTCTTTAACGCTATTATAAAAATAGCCTGAACCGGATATAGCCAGGGAAAAAACTACCAGGCTCGCTAACAAAAAACCCCTGGCCAGGCCCACAATAATACCTCCCCATCTGTGCAAGCCAGGCGTAGATTCTGCTTTTATGAACTTCACAAATAATATGCGTAAGCCCAGAAAAACCAGATAGCCCGCTGCCGCAAGCAGGACAAAAGAAAACAGGCCTATAAAATGCGTGTTGATATTCTTCAGTCCTAAGCGATTCACAAAATAGGCTGAAAAAAGCACGTAGTAATGCAAAGAAAGATAGGCGGATAAAATAACCCCCAAGAGTTTAAATAATTCGGTGAGCATCCCGCTTTTAACTGCGATGTAACATATTCTGGCTAAAAGAATTAAGATAACTATATCTACCCAGTTTAATTTCTGAAAAACCATAGTCAGCCTCTCCTTTTCTTAAGCAAAGTTGTTAAAGTATAGCATATAAAGAGCCGCTTTTCAAGGAAAGCGCTTTCTTTTTCATCCCTGATTTCTGTAGTTAATGAATGGAAATCCGGGGTCATCAAACGCAAAAAAATACCGTTTCTATTTTTATACTTAGACTAAAAAATAGAAACGGCCCCCTTTTTATAGTATCTTTAATTTCCTATTAGAACGGAGACTATCTTATTTTTTATATTTCTCTAATTCTGCGATACGCTCTTCTAACTGCATAATATATAAATAAGCTACTTCTATTTTTTCTAGGAGGAGCCGATTCTGCTCAAATACCATTACGCCTTCTTTCTGTACCTGGTGCGTTGAAGGCATTCCAGGCAAATGCCTATTCTGAGTAATAAATTTCTTTACCTCTGCGATAGGCATAAGGTTATATGTCGGCTCAAAGACATAATCTGGATTAGTATAAGCAGCACCGCTTTTGCGTATATCTCCGGTAACATTGATATCGCCTCCGACATTCAATGCGTATGTAAGAGTGGTTGTTCCTATCGCCATATTGCCGACCACCACCATCTGGCCGTCTGTTAGGCTGGTCGCGCGATAACTGCTACCAACACCTATTACATTTGATCTTAAGTCGTTATACACGCCGTATGGAGAAGGATAAAAAGTGGTAATGGTAAGTTTTTCTTCCGCAGAGACCAGGGTTAAGAGGCCGAGGATAAAAAACATGCTAATCGTTAAAGTCCTTATCATTTCTTTCATTTCGCTCCTCCTTATCTTGATTTTTACTATATCATAGCGAAATATGCTGTCAACAAAAATCAGCCAAAACGCAATCGCCGTTTATCTTTTTTAACCTAACCTCTATGAATTTATTCCTAAGTCCTTTTTCTGACTTAACTGCTGCCTTTATATAATTAGCAGTGCGGCCCTCCCAGTATGAACATTGTTTTTTATAAGGCCCCTCAATAAGCACCTGCGTCTTTAACCCTATAAACCTCTGGCAATAATCCAATGCGCAATCTTGCGATAGTTTCTCCAGCCTAAGCAGCCTATCCCTTAATACCCGGGCATTAACCTGATTTTTTAAATCAGCAGCCGCAGTCCCTTCTCTCATGCTATAAGGAAAGATATGGACTTTTAGGGGTAAGATTTCTTTAACTAAGGCCAGGGTATTCTTAAAATTGGCCTCTTCCTCTCCCGGAAAACCTACCATAATATCAGTAGTAATGGCTATCTGCGGGATGAGGGCCTTAATGCGACGGATAAGCTTAAGGTAATCCTGGCTGCGGTAGTGGCGGTTCATCCCCTTCAGTATCTGGTTATCTCCACTTTGTAAGGGAATATGCAGATGAGGGCATAACTTAGCCGATCTTTTCATTTTTTGCAATAGATCCTCTGAAACATCACTTTCTTCTATAGAACTGAGCCTTATGCGTCTTAAGCGCGGAATATTCTCTAATGCTTCTATAATGTCTACTAGGCCCTTTCTAGGCCGAAGGTCGCCTCCGTATGACCCCAGGCAGATACCGCAAAGCACAATCTCCTGAAAGCCGTTTTCTGTAAATCTCACTGCCTCCTTAAGAATCTCTTCGAGCGGCCTGCTCCTGGAACGGCCTCTTACTAAGGGGACCTTGCAATATGAGCAGCGGTTATTACAGCCGTCCTGCACCTTAAGAAAGGCCCTGGCGTGCCCGGAAAAATTACTTATGCCTGTTTTAAGGCCTCCTGCTTTCTTAGGCCTTACACCCATCAAGCGCAATATTCTGTGCTTATCCCGGTTCTTAATAACCTTAGCAACTCCATTCATCCTATTAATTTCTTTACCGTCTAACTCTGCAAAACAACCAGTTACTATAATCCTGGCCTTGGGATTTTTGCGCCTGGCAAAATTTATTAAGTAGCGCGATTTACGGTCAGCGCTTCTAGTCACTGTACAGGTATTGATCACATAGTTATCCGCCTTGGCTAAACTCTCTACATCCAGAAACCCAGCCTCCTGGAAACGCTCACGCATCTGCTCGGTCTCGTATTGATTTACTTTACAACCTAGGGTAAAGAACTTAACGGTTTTCATATAAGTATAGCCTGATAAAGCTAGCCGCAGCTACGGCAGCAGTCTCTACGCGTAAAACGAGATCGCCCAAGGTAAGCGGGGCGAAGCCTTCCTTTTTAGCTAAGGCAATCTCCTGATCCGTAAAATCACCTTCCGGGCCGATAAGAACGTATATCTTAGTTGGCTTATTACCCTCAAAAGCCTCTCTTAATGTCTTGCGCTGCGATTCAGCCAGGGTCAGTATTATTTTTAAATCATGCCCCTTAGACCTGGATAGGGCCCCCCTCATCTCCTCTATAGGAGCAATAACAGGCAAATTAAACCTCTGAGATTGCTTTGCCGCAGAGAAGGCTATCCTCTCCCAGCGTTTACGCCTCTGGCCCTTCTTCTCTTTATTTAACTTTACAATAACCCGCTCAGTCAACAAAGGTATGATTGTATCAACGCCCAGCTGCGTAAGCTTATCCACAATATCATCCATCTTGGAGTTTTTAGGTATAGCGCAGGCAATAGTAAGTTTTGATTTGTAAGCCAAAGCTCCCGCAGGAACCCTCTTTTCTATGCCCAAAACCACTGCGCCTGATAAGGATAAAACGGAACAAAGGTATTCGTTGCCTTTATCGTCAAAGACAGCTAACTTTTCTTTTAATTTTATACGCAGGACGCCCTTTAGATGATGCGCCTCTGCTTTATCAGATATGCTTATATTATTAGCGGAGATATTTTTTGAATGCGCAAAGAATCTATGCATCTATAACCCTTTCCAGGCTAAACGTAACCCTAAGAATACTATGATTAACCCGCAGATAGAACTAAATACTCTCTCCCCGAACCTATTCTTTTTTAATAAAAAAGACGGTATTATGCCGGCAAGTAAGGTCAGTAACGCAAGGGGAGATATAAAAATTCCTAGCGCAAAACTCAAGGCATAAAATAAGGCTATGGGCCAAGAGGTAGAAATTAAGCCTAAATAAGAGAGCCCTGCTAAAAGCGGAGCGCAGGGCAAGAGGCCTGTTATTAACCCCAGCACCAGGCTGCTTTTTCTGTCTCTTTCTATAAAATTACCGTAGAGGTATTGACATGACTTAGACTTTAAGTCCTTACCGATAGCTAATAGGGCTCCTACCAAAATAAGGAAAATCCCTCCTATTATGAATATATACCTTAAGAGTACTCCGGATATCATATTCTCTACGCTAAATCTTCCTAAAAAGAAAATCCCCAGGCTCAAGCCCAGGTAAACAAACAACCTGCCCAGAGAAAACAAGGAATAAAATAATAACCCTGCGCTTAGATTCTTTTTTCTCCCCGCAGCATAAGAGATAAGCATTGGCCCGCAGCTCACCAGGCATGGACCAGAGCCAAATAACAAGCCTAAAACAAAAAAGCTGATGTTAGTTTTATTCATATAGCTACAGTTCCTTCTCGGAAAAAACCTCTGCAGTAAATATATACAGCTCAGTATCCTTATCTTTCCAGGCTGAAGGCGCAAGCCCGGCCTTCTGAGAACATAAAGCAGAAAGAAACTCTTCTTTTGACCAGCCGGTCTCAACAGCTACCTGAGGCAGAAATACGCCGCTATTTAAACCATTCTTTACTAAAACTCCGTGGGTCCCTAGCTTAATTTCATCTGCAGAATTTACCCTTTTCATAGGAGAGAGAACGGAAATCTCTATTTCAACGCTAGCTAGCTCTGATAGCTTTAAAGGAACAAAGCGCGGGTCACCTACTGCCGACTCAACAGCCATGTCTCTTACCGTAAGATATAGCGGAGCTCTTCCTATCAGGCTTCCTATGCATCCGCGAAGCTCTCCCTTTTCATGCAAAGTAACAAATGCCCCGCATTCTTCAATAAGAACATTATCTTTTTCAAATAGCTCCGGCTTCTTGCCGGCCTTTAAGTATGTAGCTATGGAATCACGCGCTATGCCAAGCAGCCTCTTTTTCTGTTTTACGTCTAACATACTGCCCTCTCCTTTTTTAAGTCCGCCTTCTTCCTTATATATAGCGGCGCTCAAATAACCTACCACCCTGCTATAATCACCGTTTACGTCTCCTGAATTAGCATATTTTAAGATAATGGCCCCTGAAAGACCAAGCTCCTTTGCATATAAGATGCCTGTAATCACAGCTGAAATACCGCAGGCCTCGATATTTCCCGTAAGATGCTGATCATAAAGGCCCTGGGCATCCAGGTTTTTAATATAGGATATAGTCAATTGGTCTATCTTATTAGCTTTTTCATAAGGATGGTAGTGCGAAAGGTCAGTAGAGACTACCAGCAGGGATTTCCTATCTTTAGTCAAAAGGCTTAAGCTGTGAGCAAGAAGCTGGTAATCGCTAAAATTAAGCTTACCTATTATCAAGGGGACTATTTTAAATCCTTTTAAGGCCCTTTGCAGAAAAGGTAGCTGCACCTCTAGGCTGTGTTCATGTAAAAATGCCTCTGGAATACGCTTTACGCTAGAATCTAACCCTATTAACCGCTTGCAAAAATCAGCATCTACAGCCAGATCTCCAAGGGGAGTTCTAAAGCCTCCTTCCGGCCAGATGGCAATCCCCTCAAAATACAAATTATGGCTAGGTGCGATTATTATCACTGTATCGTATCCTTTATCCCGTACTAAACTGTAGCCGTAAGCCGCTACTCTGGCAGAATATTCATAGCCAGCATGCGGAGAGATCAAAAGACGAATATCACCGCTTACTTTCCCTACCTCTGTAGTTTTAAGAAGGTTGTCTAGCAAAGAAGATAATCCCTGTGAATCAGAAGGGTAGAAACTACCGGCCACATTAGGAGCCTTTATATCAGCGGCAAGAGCGGCTGTAGTCAAAACCCAGAGAATAACAAACAGCGCGCAGGTAATCCATATCAGCTTATTAGTCCCAGACACCCGATATCCTTTCTGCGCAAAACTTACACTTTCCATCTATAATATTAACTTTAGATACCGTAAAGCCGGTCCTGTCAATAATAACATTCTTACATTTTGGGCAATAGGTGTTTTCTGCTGGGTTTCCCGGGACATTTCCTATATATACGTATTTTAAGCCGCAATCCAGGGCAATCTGCCTTGCCCTCTCTAGGGTCTCTATAGGCGTAGGGTTAAGCGCATTCATTTTATACATAGGAGTAAACCTTGAAAAATGTAAGGGCGTATCTTCTCCCAGGTTATCTTTTATCCAGAGGCACATTGCGATAATCTGCTCTTCTGCGTCATTATAGCCAGGAAGAATCAGATTAGTGATCTCTAAATGCACCCTCTCCTCTTTCAATACCCTTAAGGCCTTTAAAACCGGCTCCAGCGTACCTTCTGAAAGTTTAAAATAATAATCTTCAGTAAATCCCTTTAAGTCAATATTGGCAGCGTCGAGGTATTTAGCAAGCTTCCTCAGGGGTTCTTCATTGATATAGCCGTTTGAATGCATAATATTTATTATTCCCTGCGCGCGGGCAAGTTTTGCTATCTCAAGCATGTATTCATAAAATATAGTAGGCTCAGTATAGGTATAGGCGATAATCTTACGGCCAGAGGCCTTGACTTTTGTAATTAAGTCAGCGGGTTCAATATATATATAATCCAGTTCCTCCGGACGGCGCTGAGAAATATCCCAGTTCTGGCAGAATTTACATTTTAAGTTGCATCCGGCAGTAGCGATAGAAAAGGTAAGACTGGATGGAAAAAAATGAAACAGCGGTTTCTTTTCTATGGGGTCACCTACAGTCAAGGTAACCGGCTTAGCGTAGACAAGGGCATAGAGAATACCCTGCTGATTTTCTCTTACCCCACAGAAACCCCTTGAGCCGCTGGGGATAATGCACCTGCGGGGGCAAAGCCCGCACTGCACAGATTTATTCTCTAGCTTCTGGTAAAAGAGTGCTTCCTGTAATTGGTTTTTGGCGAAGATGCCTGGCAAGAGAAAACAAGTAGCGAGTAATGCAAAGAAAATAAATAAACTAAAGATTAACTTTACGAGATTATTCATAGATTGCTTTTTAAGGTACTTCGCTCGCTTGAACGAAGAAGCTAAATTACATTAATTTAG
>VGKF01000030.1 GCA_016867175.1 Candidatus Omnitrophota bacterium
GGGCAGAATTAAATTGACTTGTGGTTATTGTTGTAGTAATCTTTGAGTGAGTAAGTTAATTGACAAATAGCCTTTTGGGTATTCCTTAGACGAAGGGCATAGTATAAATAGAGGGGGTTTTCACAACCCCTCTTTTTTATTGGAATTAGGCTTAATTGCTTGAGTTATAAGTAGCCACGCCTTTATTATTTCTTTAGAGATGCTTAGATTGGTTTACAGAGTTTTGTATAGTTTAGTTCTTAACGTTACGCTAATGTCATAAGATTTTGAGTTATGAATGGGCAGGGATTCATAACTTTGGTTAAACTAAAAATCTATTTTCACCAGATATTGGATAGTAGTATAATTAAACAGCTACTATTAAGTAGTACAAACGACTATAAATTACCTGTAATTTGCCGTGGTAGTAGGAATAAAGAGATTATCTTTTTGCGATATTTAAAATAATGAATAAAATATTAAAATTACTAACAGTTGTCTTCCTAGCGATGCTTATCGTAGAGATATTATTACACCTTATATCATTTTTTTATATTCATTTTCAACCAAAGGTCCAACAAGATAAAATAATTGGCGATAATAGTTCCGTAAGAATAATGTTCATTGGTGATTCTTGGACAACCGGTAGCGATGCTCCTTCAGGCGAAGGTTTTGCTGATAAATTAATCCCTCTTTTGCGTAAAAAATACCCTTATTTGGATATTATGGGGGCAAATTACGGCAAGAGCGGTGCAAATTCTTCAGAGGCAAGCATTATTTTCTTACGGCATTATAAAAAGGTCAAACCTACTTTATTAATTGTTTTAATAGGTATCAATAATGCGTGGAATAGCCAAGACGTTTCGCTTGCCAACGACTATTTACGAAATGAGTTAAGCAATGTGTCGAAGAATAAAACAAAAGTTTCGCCACTAGATATCTGTTATTTTGGGTTAAATAAATTGAAATTTGTTAAATTATTCAAGATAACGTATTTTCATTTGGTTACACAGCGTAAGTCCTTAGAGAATCCCTACCCCGACACTAAATATACACATAATTATCTTAACATTCTTTGGGATTCAGGGGGTTCTACTACGAAGGCGCGCGAATATCTTATTAGTAAGATCGATACTATTGATAATTACGATACTTTCTATAGACTTATGCTTTTCTCATTCAATCAATCTGCAAAGAAAACAGAAGATTATCTGAACGAAAAAGGAATTTGGCGCCCCTGGTTGCTTAAGAAAAGATTTAACCAAAAGCAGCATGACCACAATCTTGCATTAAAGTATCAGCTTCTTGATAAGCAAATTGGGTATCTGAAGCAGGTATGCGATACTAAAAATATTACCTTAATTCTGCAGAACTATCCTTATTATGGAAATATAATTTTTGATGAGATTAATTTGAAATTGCAAGAGGCCTCTGAAAAATATAACATTACTTTTATTGACAATTATCAATATTTCAAAGATAATCTGGGTTTAGAGGGTTGGAAAACGGTTTTGACAAGAAACCATATTAATGGGGCAGGTCATGAATTTATAACACAAAACCTATACAACTTTATTGTAAAAAATAAATTTCTTTACCAAACAGACGAGAGTAATGGAAAAAAATAAAATTTAGCTGGCGTACATTAGAAAGGTAATTAAGGCTGTTTTTCTGCTCAAGCTTAAATATTTGTGGCTTCTTAATGGCGCAAAGAGAGATCGCAAATTATACAACTTATAATACAATAACAAATTAAAGAGGGCAGTAGTTATGCTTCCTCCCTCGGCATATAATCTTACGCCCACCTAATGAAATATAAGGGTGGGCGGTTTTGTCTATAGCTTCTTAAAAAGGAATAAATATTGAAACAATAATAATCACGTTATATAATCAAGGATATGCCTACCTTAGAAAAGACTAACCGCATCCCCATCACTACTAAATTTATCCTCAGTTTTTTATTTATTGCCATACTGCCTTTGATCATCTCTACCTATATAAGCTACAAAAGTTCCCGCGAGGCATTAAGAAAAGAAGTTTCCAGAAGCCTTTTGGCTATAGCGGATAACAAGATAAATCAGATTGAGGCCTACCTTAATGCCAAAAGGGATGCCGTAGAGGGATTATCCTACGATGCGGATATTATCGATATCCTAAAAAAATTTACCGTGGCTTATAATAATGGCGGTATTGAATCCGAAGAGTATAACAAAGTAATGGCAGAATATAAAGCGTTCCTCTCCTATACCCAGCGTTCCTTGGGGCATACTGATCTTATGCTTGTTTCTACCGATGGCAACATTGTCTTTTCTGCCAATAAAACAGAACTACGCTCACTCTATGAGATAGCCCTCTATGACAAAAATTCTAAATTCGCCCAGGCCTTCATTATGGCTAAAGAATCATCCCAAATACAAATGTCCGATTTTCAATATAATCCGCAACGCGGTAAGGCCTTTATTTTTATAGCTGCTCCAATTTCATTTAGCGGTAATTTTCTGGGAGCTATTGTAGTAGAGATGGACAACAAAGGACTCAGCGCCCTCACCTTAGATTATAAAGGGCTGGGAGATACCGGAGAGGCCTCGATTGCCTTTAAAGAAAAAGACCTCGCCGTCTTTATTACTCCTTTACGTTTTGATTCCCAGGCTGCTTTTAAAAGAAAGATAGTTATGGGGGCGCAGGAAGGCAGGGATATCCAAAGGGCAGTTGGGGGAGAGAGCGGCTCAGGCTATGCCATTGATTACAGGGGTAAAAATGTCTTGGCGACATGGAAATATCTACCCAGCTTTCGGCTAGGAATAACAGCAAAGATAGACGTGCAAGAGGTATTTACTGCAGCCACCCGTTTAAGGAATACGCTGGTTGAATTCAGTTTACTACTTTTCGTTATGGTGCTTGCCATAGCCCTTTTTATGGCGCATTCAATCGCTAATCCGATTAAGGAATTGACCAGGGTTTCTTCGGTGATTGCCGGCGGAGACCTCTCTGCCCGGGCAACGATAACTACGCAGGATGAAATCGGTGATTTAGCCGATTCCTTTAACCTGATGACCGGTAATCTGATAGAGGCTAAGGCCAGCGTGGAGCAGGAGAGGGAAAAATTAAAAGAGCAGAAAAAACTTTTAGAAAAGGCAAACCAGGAGCTGGATAGTTTCGTTTATACGGTCAGCCATGATTTACGCGCTCCTTTAAGAGGGGTTACGGCATTTGCAAAATTCCTGGAAGAAGACTATCTTGATAAGCTGGATGCCCAGGGAAAGGAAAACCTGCGCGAGATAATAAAAGGGACAAGCCGCATGAACATTTTGATCGAAGACCTGCTTACCCTTTCGCGTATCTCCCGCATCCAAAATCCCTATGAAGAGGTAGATATACGCGGGCTCATCGATTCTATAATTGAAAGAGTGAAGTTTGATATTAAAGAAATGAAAGTAGAATTAAATATTCAGGAAGGCCTGCCGAGTGTGCGTTGTGACCGCATTAAGATGAGCGAGGTATTCTTGAATTTAATTAATAACGCCATAAAATTTTCTTCGAAAAATAATAAATCTCATCCTCGGGTCGAGATAGGCTATGCCGATACGGGGGAATTCCATCAGTTCTTTGTGCGGGATAACGGTATCGGAATAGATCCGCAATATCACCAGCAGGTTTTCGGCATATTTAAACGCCTGAATTCCAGCGAAGAATACCAGGGCACAGGCGTGGGCTTAAGCATTGTGCAGCGGGTAGCCGATGATCATGGCGGAAAGGTCTGGATAGAGTCCGAACTGGGTAAAGGAGCCACTTTTTATTTTACTATACCTAAGGTCTTACCGGAAAAGCCAGCTTAAGCTTAAAACAGGAGAAGCAATGATTAAGAAAGTACTGGTTATCGATGACAATGAGCAGGACAGAAAGATCGCAGAAAGGTATTTAAAGAAGTCCGGTTATAGCGAGATCGTTATGGCGATAAACGGCCAGGAAGGTTTAAGTAAAGTTAATAGCGAAAACCCGGGGCTGGTGATCCTGGATACCATGCTTCCGGATATTGTAGGTTTTGAGGTATGCCAGAAGATCAAAGAAAGTAAAGGCCCCCAGGCACCACTGATAATTATGATGACCGGGGCAGTAGATGCAGTAGATGCCGTGCGGGCCAGGCAATCAGGGGCAGATGATTATTGCGTCAAGACCGCGGATGGCGGCCCGCTCTTAGCCGCGTTAAAGAATATTTCTGAAAAAGATATTGGCCCGCAGACCTAAAAATGGAGCAAGCCAAAATAAATATAATTATTATAGGGGCAGGGGAAAAGACCAAAGCGCTGCTTGAGTTATTGCATAGCCATAATACTGTCCGTATCCTGGGGGTAGTGGATAAAGATTCTAGCGCTATCGGAATCAAATGCGCTCAAAAATTAGGCATCCCTACAGCCGGCGATTACCGGGAATTCTTAGCCCGAAATGAACAGGTAGAGATTATAGACCTTAGCGAGAGCAAAGAGGCCAGGGAAGAATTAGGCAGGCTAAGCAACGGCAATACAAAAGTGCTGGATAGCCGCGCGTCTATCATAGGGATATTACTTCAGGAGTTAAATGATAAAACCTCTGAACTAGAAAAAATACGCGCGGAGCTGGATATCCAGAGCTGGGGCCTTAAGAAGACCAACGAAGGCATCCGCACCTTATATAAAGAACTGGAGAAAAAAAACGAAGAACTAAGCAAGCTGGACCAGTTAAAATCAGATTTCCTCTCTACCGTATCCCATGAGTTGCGCACCCCTTTGGCCACTATCAAAGAAACGGTCTTACAGATACGCGATGGATTATTAGGACCTACTACTCCCAGGCAGCAGGAGTTCTTATCCATGTGCATTGATAATACCGAACGCTTAAGGCGCATCATTGACAACCTGCTGGATTTATCAAAAATCGAAGCCGGCAAGACAGAATTAAAAAGAAAGTTAACCGATATCATGAGCCTGGTTAAGCGCACATGCATGACTTTTTCCAGCAAGTTAAGCAGTAAGGGGCTGGAAATAAAAATAAATTTCTCTCCGGAAGCCGCAGAGGTTTACCTTGACGAAGACAAGATCATCCAGGTGCTTAATAACCTGATAGGCAATTCCGTAAAATTTACCAAGCAGGGATTTATCGGAATATCAGTAATAGATAAAGGTGATTTTATAGAGTGCAGCGTTTCCGATACGGGAAAGGGGATTCGCGAAGAGGACCTGGAGCGCTTATTCAGCAAATTTCAACAATTTGGACAGGCAGCAGATCCTGAAGAGAAAGGAACGGGCTTGGGCCTGGCTATTTCAAAAGGGATTGTAGAGCTGCATCGCGGAAAGATTTGGGCAGAGAGTAAATTAGGCCAAGGCACCAGGTTTATCTTTACCTTGCCTAAATATAACCCCCGTCAGGTATTAAAAGAGCGTATCACCGACAGCTTAAGGGCAGGGTTGCGCACCCAAGAGCTTATTTCAGTGTTAATTTTTGAGCTAAGCGGCTTTTCGGCATTAGAGGAAAGATTGGGCAGGCAGAAAGTGGTATCCTTTTTGGATGATTTAGCCAAGATGCTCCAGGAAGAACTGCCTAGCCGTGAACGGATGATCGTAGAGGCAGATGCGATGTTTAGCATGCTTAAAGAGACTACTAAGGCCCAGGCATTAAGCCTGAAAGATAGATTGCTATCTTGCGCTAGTGAGTTTCTGAAAAAAAAACGGGCTGGATAGAGAAGCTGCCATCGCCTGGAAAGTGTTAAATTTCCCGGAAGACGGCTCTAGCGTAGAGCAGTTGTGCGCTGATTTATAGCGAAGGTCCTTTTGAAAGGAGGAGAAAGAATGGATGAGAAACGCAAGATTCTAATTATCGATGACGAGCCTGACCTCTTGAAGGTAATCAAAAACCGCTTAGAGAGCTGGGGATTCGAGGTATTTTCTTGGACGACCGGAGCAGGGGCGTTAAAGCAGGTGTTGGAGATTCGGCCGGACCTTATCATATTAGATATTATGTTGCCGGATATCAATGGGTATGATCTCTGCTATAAGATTAAAAAGACCCCGGAAATCTCTTCTATCCCCGTTATAGTGGCTACTGCCAAACAGGAGTGGCAGGAGGATATGGGAGATATCGGCAGATTTGCCAAAGCCGACGATTGCATACCTAAGCCATTTGAACCTGATATATTGTTCGAGAAAATAAACAAATTATTGAGCAAGTAGATACTGTTAAAATAAAAAACCGCTGTAATTAAATGCAGCGGTTTTTTATTTTCCAGTTTAGCCCAAGGTTTATAATTTAGCTACGTTAGTTGCCTGGTCTCCCTTAGGGCCCTGGGTTACCTCAAATTCTACTTCCTGCCCTTCTTCCAAAGTTTTATAGCCATCCCCTTTGATTGCGCTATGATGCACAAAGACGTCTTTGCCATCTTCGCTGGTGATGAAGCCATAACCCTTTTGGTTGCTGAACCACTTTACCTTGCCCTTTGCCATGCGTTCCTTTTCACCCCCTTTAAACAAAAAAAACCGTAATGCATTCTGCTCTCTTCATGCTTTACGGTTTGCCTCTTTGCTGCTTTGAATATTTACTCTCCTTGATCCTACTACAAAAATTATTTATATCACTCTTTTCCTCAATTGTCAAGCAAAAAAGGGACCGAAAAAAGGGGACGTTTCCCTTTTTGAAGAAAAAATAGAAACGTCCCCTTTTTCTTGAAAAATTCCAAATGGGTGATAGAATAAGTGAGGCTATAGCTTATGGAGCGCGGAGTGCGACATAAGCTATCCGGCCGAACTTACCCCCGCACAGGCGCTATTTAAAATGTCCTGTAAGGGGTTATCATGCTGTCTTTCCATAACATGAGAGTAGCCAAATACTACAGTAATAGCGATATAAGGATAGAAGAAGCGCCCAGGCCTAAGATAGGTAAGGGCGAGCTGCTTATCCGTATAGAGGCCTGCGGGATCTGCGGAAGCGATGTGATGGAGTGGTACCGCATTGACCGTGTCCCCCTGGTGCTTGGCCATGAGGTTGCCGGTGTAGTGGAAGAGGCTGGCGAGGGGGTAGTTGCCTATAAAAAGGGCCAGAGGGTCTCTGCCTCCCACCATGTGCCCTGCGGAAGCTGCGAATACTGCCTCAACGGCCACGAGACTGTCTGCGATACCCTGCGTAAGACTAACTTTGATCCAGGAGGTTTTGCTGAATTTGTGCGCCTGCCGGAAATAAACGTAGAAAAAGGGGTATATCCTTTGCCTGCCGAAGTATCTACTGCAGAAGCTACCTTTATTGAGCCTTTGGCTTGCGTGCTGCGCGGCCAGAGGGTAGCGGGGATGAAGCGAGGTTTTTCCGTTTTAGTAGTGGGAAGCGGTATTGCCGGGTTATTACATATAGCGCTGGCTAAGGCAAATGGCGCAGGCACTGTAATAGCCACTGATATATCTGAATATCGCCTGAAGGCAGCCAAAAGATTCGGAGCTGATCAGGTATTTTTAGCTAAGGATTATAACGCGGACGAACTGCTTAAAATAAATAAGGGCAGGCTCGCGGACCTGGTGTTTATCTGTGCCGGCTCGCCCACGGCAATAGCTCAAGCCCTGGACTCAGTAGAGCGGGCGGGAACAGCTTTATTTTTTGCGCCTACGGATAAGGATAAGACTATCTCCTTATCAGTAAATAAACTTTTCTGGCGCACAGAAAGGAAGATGGTTTCTTCTTACGCCGGCAGCCCCCAGGATCACCTGGAGGCCCTGGAGTTGATACGTACAGGAAAAATTAAGGTTAAAGATATGATTACGCACAGCCTTCCTCTGGAAAAGATACAGGAGGGCTTTAAGCTGGTGGTAGAGGCTGGTAATTCGATTAAAGTCATAATTGAACCGCAAAAATAGGAGGGATGAATGGATTGGGGAATGAAGAATAGGATGCAGCGCATATTTAAAGAGGACGGGAAGACCGTAATGCTGGCAGTGGACCATGGTTATTTTCTAGGCGCAGTCAGCCGTAT
>VGKF01000031.1 GCA_016867175.1 Candidatus Omnitrophota bacterium
TTCGTCATTGGTTCAAGGTTCAAGGGCAAGATTAAAAGAGGGGCAATGCCCTGGTCGCACCGTTATATAGGAAACCCCATACTCTCCTGGATGACGCGGCTATTCTTTCATACCAAGCTCTCCGATATCCACTGCGGTATGCGCGCCTTTACTTACGAGGCCTACCGTAAGATGAAATTAAATACAATGGGGATGGAATTCGCAACCGAGATGGTAGTCTCTGCGCTTACGCATAAGTTAAAAACCTGCGAACTGCCTATAAATTACCACCCGCGTAAAGGAGAATCAAAACTAAGCCCGCTCTACGATGCCTGGCGCCATATCAGGTTTATGCTTCTATATTGCCCGGTATGGCTGTATTTTATCCCGGGGCTGGCGGGATTCCTGGTGGGCGCCTCCCTGCTTTTGCTTTTATTAAAGGGGCCGTTTCTCTTTTTAGGGCACTACTGGGATATACACTTGATGGTCTTTGCCAGCGTCTTCTGTATCCTCTCCTTTCAGGTTCTTAACCTGGGGATCTATGCCCATAGCTATGCCATCAGGCAGGGATTCTTAAGGTATGACGCCTTCACCCTCTTCTTCCAGCGTAATTTTAACCTGGAAAGGGGCCTGGTGTTAGGGAGCGCATTATTCCTGATAGGCCTGGGGATAAACGTCTTTATCTTCTTGGAGTGGTTCTATAAAAGCTTCGGCGCGCTCTACAGGATAAGGGAATCTATACTGGCGATGACGCTTTTAGTCATAGGCCTGCAGACTATCTTCTCTTCTTTCTTCATCAGCCTGCTCTTCTTAAAAAGAAAAAGAAGATACGCGTAACTAATAACCGTAAAATATGAAGAATAAAATTATCCTTGGCCTTATCATATTACTGGGATTTGCATTAAGAAGCTACAACCTGGACTTCCCCTCCATAGGCTACCATAATATGAAGGAGAACGAATATTTAAGCATGGCCCAGGAGATGAACCGTACTAAAGATTACCTTACTCGCAGGATATATTTCTACCACTCCTTTGAAGATAACCCTATTATGAGGCTCTATCCACAGCCGCCTATGGTCTCCTACCAGACTCTGATAGCCTGGAATATATTAGGAGAGAATATCTGGGGCGCGCGCCTCTTCAACGTACTATTCGGTTTAGCCAGCATCATTATCATATACCTCATCGCCAAAATATTCTTTGATAACGTATTAGCTGCACTGGCCTGTTCGCTTCTTCTTGCGGGGATGCCGCTGGCGGTCTTTTTTTCAAGGAACCTCCAGCCAGAGAGCCCGGGCTTCTTCTTTTTAATACTAGGCAGCTTATTTTATCTAGGCTTCCTGAAGGACTTTAGAAAAACTCCGCTCCTTTTGGCAGGGATCGCTTTTTCTCTTGCCTGGCTTTATAAGTTTAGTTTTCTTATAGGGATATTACCTTTCCTTTTCTGCATTCCTTATAAAAATGTCCTTAAAAACAGGGGTAGGCTTGTTAAATATTTAGTAATCATATCTATCTCCTACCTGCCGCTTTTATTATCTATCCTCTGGCTGAAATACATCGGACAATGGGAATTCGAGCAGCTGATGCGTATTAAGCTCTTTGAAATATTCACTCCTCTTTACTGGCAGAAATACGGCCGCATGATCTGGTGGTATGTCAGGGGGGAAAATTTTACCATGCTCTTCACGGCGCTGACACTCTTAGGGATACTTGTATCCTTCGCCAAAAGAAAAACTCTCCTGGACCGCTATATCATCGGCTGGACCCTGACCATCATACCCTACTCTATGGTCTTCTCCGATTACATTAACCAGCATAATTACTACCAGATGCCTTTATTGATACTAGTCTGCCTCTCTTCAATCTACTCGTTGGTATTCATATCGGGCTTAATAAAAAGGATTGTCAAAAAGGAGCTCTTTATATTTATTTTTGCATTGGCAGTAGCCTTAGCAGCCCGCCCTGTATATTCCGCTATTTCAAGGATGTACGGGACGGTATTTTTAGGAGGAGACGTAGCAGGAGAATCGCTTAAAGAATTTACTTCTCCGGGAGAGCGCGTATTTATCTTCACGCATGTACAGGGATTCGGAATATCGCGCTATGCACAGAGATATATGGACTGGCCCATAAACCTGGATGATTTTAAGGAAAAGGAAAAAAAGTTTGGCATAAGATATATCTGCGTCTACCCGGCTGAACGTTCGGCTGCCATAGAACCCAATATCTTAAGTTATATACGGGAAAACTACCGCCTCAAGGAAGCAGGGCTAACAGAGCAGCCTAATAACGTGGTTTATTTTATCCTGGAAAAAGGAAAGGGGCCGCAAGAAAAAGACTTCCTGCAATCATTCTCCGGAAAGACGCAGCCCAGGACAATCTATAAGCTGATGGGCAGGTATATATTCTTCTATACGATAAGACCTTAAATAATCCCCGAGTAATGGATAAATCCCAATATTACCAAATCCCGAATAGGATGAAGATCGCCTATATATATGACGTAATCTATCCCTATGTCAAGGGCGGCGCGGAGAGAAGTTTCTGGGAGCTGGCGAAGAGATTAAGCAAAAGAAACGAGGTGCACCTCTTCGGGATGAAATCCTGGGAAGGGCCGGCAGATTTTATCAAAGAGGGCGTGCATATACACGGAATAGGCAAATCCAGAAAGCTATATTCAAAAAGCGGCATAAGAAACATAAGAGAAGCCCTCTCTTTCTCCCTCTCTATCCTGCCTGCCCTATTCAAAGAAAGATTTGACCTGATAGACTGTAACGCCTTTCCCTACCTGCCCTACTTTCCGGTAAAGCTCTATTCGCTATGGAGCAAGACCGCGCTGGTTATTACCTGGCAGGAGGTCTGGGATAGATACTGGTATGGCTATGCCGGTTGCCTAAAGGGGCTGATCGGGCGCATTATTGAAAGAATGGTCATAATAACAAGCGGCTATATCATCGCACACTCGCAGAAAACCAAAGATGCTTTATATAAATGCGGCTTTAGAGGCAAAGGTGTAAAAATTATCTGGCATGGGGTTGGCTTAGAACAGATCCAAGATATCCCTCCAGCCGAAGATAAAGCGGACTTAATCTTTGCCGGACGGCTTATAAAAGACAAGAATGTGGACATGCTTATTACGGCCTTAGCCTTAATAAAAAAAGAGCTTCCCGATATCAGCTGTTTTATCATCGGCGAAGGCCCCCAGAAAGAAAAATTAATATCTCAAAGCCAGGGACTAGGCCTTAAAGGACAGGTGCACTTTAAAGGGTTTATGGAATATGAGCACATAATCTCTCAGATGAAGAGTGCCAAGATATTTGTCTTTCCTTCTACGCGCGAAGGCTTTGGCATGGTAGCCCTTGAGGCAATGGCGGCAGGCCTTCCGGTAATCACGGTAGAGCATCCTATGAATTCTTCTACCGAGCTCATTCAAGAAGGGATCAACGGTGTTATCTGCCAACCAGATGCTAAAGAGCTGGCCTCTAATATCCTAAGCCTGCTTAAAGATAGGGATACGCTCAATAAGCTATCCCGGGGAGCCAGAAGATCAACGCAGACGCTAGATTGGGATAAAATAGCTGTAATCACAGAGGATTTCTATAAAGAAGCTATAAGGGAGAGATGCTAAAAAACTTAAGCCTCAAAATACTAGCCTATCTAGCATTGATTATCGGTAATATATCCAGGAGGCAGAGGCATATTGATCCTGGCATAGTTAAAACAATACTGATAAACAGGACTGACCGCATAGGGGATGCAATCGTAAGCCTGCCCTTTATCTTGGAGTTAAGCAAGAGATTTAAAGTTACCGTACTCACCTCTGCCTATAATGACCGGGTATTAAAAGATATCGTCAGTACGCGGCTCGTCTCCGATATTAAAAAAGTAGCTGCTCCTGAATATGACCTCTACCTTGAACTGGTAGGCATATCGGGGCTAAATACCTTCCTGAAAGTGAAGGCGCAGGGCCTCTGCCGTTACCATACCGGCTTTAGCCTGGGGCCCTTAAACTTCTTGCTTGATTACAGCCTAAATCAAAACCCGGTCCTTTTCTCAAAAAAACATATCCTGGATTCTTACCGGCTATTATTAAAAGAATCGCTTGGCCTTGAGATAGAAATAAATGATGCTATTAGCCTGGATCAACACCTAAAAAAACCTGCTGATTTTAACTTTAACCATCCCTATCTTTTGCTTAATATCGCAGGAGGGGATAAATTTCGTGGTCCAGGATTAGAAGGCTACGCAACAATACTAAATAAACTTGAATTTCAGGGTCTTATAGTAGTTATGGATGAATTATCCGGGCCAAATTTAGAGGAATTTAAAAAGCATGTCAAAAAAGAAAATTTGTATTACTTAGAAAAAGACTACTCCGTATGGGAGCTAGGCTACATCGCTCGAAATTCATTGCTTTATATCGGCTCTGATTCAGGGATAACCCAGCTCTTGTCTAGCCTTACCAATTGCATAATCTTTTTTGCCGCAGGCTCAGCTTATGCCTGGAGGCCCTATTCTAAGAATGCCTATACGCTGAAGGAGTCATCCGGACTAGCCATAGAAGAAACTAAAAATTCAGCAGGGTTAATTAAGAAGGTAGTCTACTGGCCTATCTGGTGCAGGCCATGTTTTGATATAGGATGCAATGGCTCTTATTGTATTAAAGGCCTGGACAAAATATCTGTCTTCGAAGAAATTAATAATACCTTAAAGGCGCTTAGCTAAAAATGAGAATAGGGCTGGATGTATATCCGCTTTCGCGCCAAAATTTGACCGGCCTGGGAGTTTATCTTAATAACCTCTTGCGTGAGCTCTCGGATCTGGATAAAGAAAATGAATACTTACTTTATAGCTATCGGGATTTTGAGCTCCCTTTTAAGAATCCGCTTTGGAAAAAAAGAATTATAGGCGGGCCAAAAGTAATAAGCAGCATAAGCACCCTCTGGCTTGCCTGGGGTGCTAAGAAGATGCTAGCCGAAGATAAAATAGACGTATTCTTAGGCACGCAAAACTTCATACCGCTAGGACTCCCTCCTTCTATAAAGAAGGTGCTCGTTATTCATGACCTCGCTATCTACGCCTGTCCGCAGAATGTGCCGGCCTCGCTTTACCTGCCGCATAGGCTGATATTCCCTAGGTCACTCTTTGATGCCCAGCGCATAGTCGCTATCTCTAAATCCAGCAGGGCTGATCTAAAAAAATTCTTTCCTGAAGTTGATGAACGAAGAGTAAGCACGGTTTACTATGGCGGACCGGATCCGGGTTTTAACCCCTGCCCAAAGAAAGAAGCCCGTGATTATATCTTGGAGAGATTCGGAGTTCCTGACAAATTTATACTTAGCGTAACTTCCCTTGAGTGGCGCAAGAATGTAGTTGGGTTACTTAGGGCCTTTGACCTTTTTAGAAAAAAGTTCGGCCTCCCTTATAAATTATTAATCGCAGGCGCAGAAAGGCGAGCCAAGGCCAGTGAAATAGAGCGCCTATACAACGAGCTTAATCTAAAAGACTCTGTCTATTTCCTGGGGCATCTTAATACCAAAGAACTAAACTACCTCTATAATGCCGGAGAGGGGCTGGTCTTTCCTTCTTTTTACGAGGGGTTTGGCCTGCCGCCATTAGAGGCAATGGCCTGCGCTACGCCTGTATTAGCCTCTGATATACCTGTCTTTAGAGAGCTCTTCCTAGATTCTGTTTTATTTGCTAATCCCCATGAACCAACGGATATTGCGGACAACATTTACCGCTTACTTACTGAAGAGCCCCTACGTACAGGGCTGATACAAAAAGGAAGAGAAAGGATCCCGGCCTTCTCCTGGAAGGAAACCAGCAGCCAAATGCTAGATATATTTAATTCGTTAAGATAAGGTTAGGGAAGAGGGATTTTTTTACACTTAACAATCAAAGAATTGCCAATGGCAGGGAAAAGATCAGCCAGAATACCGCAGCGCAGTCTTCCTTTTGTATAAAAACTAACATAATCGGATTTGAATTTTGTAACTATAAAACCATTTTCTTTTAATAGTTTTTTAAGGCTTGCTAAAGTGAAATAGCGGATATGTCCGGAGTCGTATCTTCTGGCAGTTACTTCGGTGAGCGGATTAATGCCGAATAAAAGAAAAACCCTTCTGCCTAAAGCTGCTAAATTGGGAGTAGACAAGACCAGCAATCCGCCTTCCTTCAATACTGAATATATGTTATGAAGCAACTTATCCGTATCAAAGATATGCTCTATTATTTCTCCGCATAATACAAGATCGAACTTTTCTTTTATTGAGTTTCCCCAATCGGAATTTAAATCATAATCATAAACCTTTATACCCTTTTCTCTGGCTTTTTTTATGGCAAACTCAGAAACCTCGACACCCGCAACTTCATTACCGTTTTTTAAAATCTGCCCTGCGATAAGGCCGTCTCCGCAGCCCAAATCCAGGACTTTTTTATTTTTCCCGATTAGATTCAATAATATTTGTATTCTTTTAGCGCTATCCCCTATGAGATAATCCTCATCTGCGGAATAACGCATAGAATTAAAAAGTTTATCCATAAATTTTATATAATTATTTACGTACTAAAACCATGATTGCTGAATGCGGCACAACAATATACTTGATACCTTCAAACTCAATCTCAACACCCGCATTTCTTAAGAATATGCAATAATCGCCTTCTTTAGCCTGGAGCGGGAAATAGTGACTATCAACCTTTGCGCCCTGCCAGGGCTCTACATCCAGGCTAGCAGGATCTGGCACATGATAACCCGGCCCGGTCTTGACCACTGTCCCTGCCTGCACCTTTTCTTTCTCCTGCACCCCTTGAGGAAGATATAATCCTGTATCAGTCTGGTCTTTACCTTCATCAGGCAGTATTAATACTCTATCGCCTACTACTAGCAGTTCATTTTTCATCGTCCTCGGGGTTCTGTAAAATTAATCTATTCTGGTCAAGATTAATCTCAAAACGAAAAGACTTTAGATAAGACATGCCTAATAACCCGTCAAAATCCTTGAACATGTTCTCGCTTAAGATTACGGCCGCCTCTACCTCTCTAGCCTGGGCGCCGTCTAAGTCAATGCTCTTTAATTTAAGCATCTTTACTCCTACCTCGGTTCCATCTGCCAGCTTCATCTTGGCATCAGGCTTATCATCCTTCTTAATACCTAACCCCAGCTCATTGGCCTTTTTTAGCGAGAGCATCACATTAGAGGCGCCGGTATCCAGCATCAGTTTAGCCTTAATTCCTCCGTTGATAAGCGCATTGACTAAGAGATGGTCTCCTATGCGCAGGGCCTTTACCTCTTTGCGAAAATTCTTGGCCTCTTCTTTTTGCTTAGCTAATTCCGCCTCATTCCGTAAACGCTCTTCCTCCCAGGCCTGCTCTATAGCCTTCCTGGTTGTCTGTGAAGAACGGGCTATACGCTCAATCTGATGACGGTAAAACTTAACCTTGCCCATGCCAATGGCAAGCTCTACAAAATCATCTGTCTCTTTGGTTATAACCCCGCTCATCCCCCGGCCATTCTTAAGATAGACCGTATCTGCCCAGGCGCGTCCTATAGAAAATACCAAGAGTATGCATAATGATAGCTTAAGCAATCTAATCATAAGGATTTGATTTCCTTCGCCCCGAACAAATCAAAGGCCTGGGCAAAATCATAGATATCATTAAAATCATTGCGGCTATCCTCTTCGGTTTTACCTAAAAGGCCTGCTTCTATCATATTAAAAACTATCTCTCCGAAATCCTGCGTCTTTTTGATCCCCCAATGTTCAAGGACCGTACGCGTAAGAGGCCCGTACTGCTCAAGGGCCAGCTCCCTTATGCCCCCTAAGAGCTCTCGGCCGCTCACATGTCCGCTCTTTTTTAGTCTTTTTTGCGTAAACCAAAGTGCCTGT
>VGKF01000032.1 GCA_016867175.1 Candidatus Omnitrophota bacterium
TTAAAGATAGCCTTAAGTTTAACAACAGGGTTTTTATCTGCCGGCACTACCACCGCACTGACAATTCTCTAATGGACCAGCAGTTTATGGGTGCGGATAAGATTAGTGAATGGGGCTTTCTGCTTCAAGAGGCCAGGCTGCTGGATGATATAGGCGTATTTGAATACACCAGAAGATGAGGATAACCACAGGTATATATAGAGGTAGGCAGATTAATGGGCCCAGGAAGATCCGGCCTACCCAGGATAAGGTTAGAAAGGCCCTATTTGATATCCTGGGGGATGTCAGGGGGCTCTCTTTCCTAGAGCTTTATGCCGGCTCTGGGGCAGTGGGGCTCGAAGCAGCTTCCCGAGGCGTAAAGGAACTGGTGATGGTAGAATATGACCGGGATTGCCTAATAGCGATTAAAAGGAATATAGAGTCTTTAAAACCCAGGGCCTGTGAACTTTACCCGAAGCAGGCTGATTTTATAATCCAGCTCATGCATAAAGATAAAAGGAAGTTTGATCTAATCTTCTTAGATCCTCCTTATTGTCAGGGGCTCTCAAAAAAAACCTTGCAAACCCTAGGGGCTTATGATATATTAGCGCCCGATGGTTTTGTGGTTGTGCAACATTTTAAAAAGGATGAACTTCCCGAAAAGGAGGGGGGCTTAGCCCTGGTTAAGCAATCTAAGTACGGGGATACCCTCCTTTCATTTTATAGGAAAGCAGAGGGAAAAACCAAAATCCCAATACTACCAAATCCCAAAGACGGGATTTAAAGTTTGTTTTGTATTATTGGTAATATTTGGATTTGGGATTTCGAGGAGCGAAGCGAAGAGCGATGTGCCAGAAAGCGCTATACCCGGGCAGTTTCGACCCGGTTACCTACGGACATATCGATCTGATCAAGAGGGCCAAAGAGGCCTTCTCGGAGTTAGTTGTAGCAGTAGCGCATAACCCTCAAAAGAATCCGCTTTTTAGCGTGAAGGAGAGGGTAGGGATGCTTAAAAAAGCCACTGCCGGCATGCCAGGGGTAACGGTAGAAGACTTCTCGAACCTGGTAATTGACTATGCAAAAAAGAATAAGATTAAGATTCTTATCCGCGGTTTGCGGATGATTTCTGATTTTGAATATGAATTTCAGATGGCGCTGACTAATAGGAAGCTGGCGCCGCAGATTGAGACTATATTTCTGATGCCGCAGGAATCTTATAGCTATCTTTCTTCAAGGCTTTTAAAAGAAGCAGCTTCTTTAGGAGCTGACCTCTCGAGCTTTGTCCCGGATTTTGTGGAGAAGGCATTAAAAAAGAAACTGGGCAAAGTTTCCTGACCCCCCTCATAAAAATGAAGATAGATATAAACAAAATACCTATTGAGGGGTTGTTTTTAGAAGAAGATATTGCTTCGGCGGAGCTTGACCTGGATACGCAAGTGGTTAAATTCCAGGGGGCGCTTAAGGTCAGGGCGGATATCTCCATGATTACCAATGCGGTTACGGTAAGCCTGCAGTTATCCGGGGTGATGGGCCTGTTTTGCAGCCGTTGCCTAAAAGAATATTCACTTGAGCTTGAAAAAAAGCTGCAGCTAAATTATCCGGCTGATAACCGTAACCTTATCCTGGATCTTAATCCGGATATAAGAGAAGAGATAATCCTGGATTATCCGGTTAAGCCCTTGTGTATTCAGGATTGCAGAGGGCTTTGCCCAAAGTGCGGCAATAACTTAAATGAAGGAGGATGTTCCTGTGCCACTACCTAAAAGAAGACATTCCAGTGCGCGCGGCAGAAAGCGCCGGACGCATTGGAAATTAACCACGGCAAATCTCGTCCCTTGCCCGCAATGCAAACAGCTAAAACTTATTCATCGCGTTTGCGAGGCATGCGGTTATTACGACGGCAGGCAGGCGGTTGAGATAAAGATAAAAGAGAAGAAACCCAAGAGGCAGTAGCCAGGGCGGACCTCTTTTAAGAATACAACCCGTTAATCTATGAAAATAATTGTTGATGCCATGGGCGGAGATCACGCACCTGAGGTAGTTATTGAAGGCGCGATAGCGGCTATCCGAGAATACGCCAATACCGAGGTCGTGCTGGTAGGGGATGAAGCAAGGATTAAGTCCCTGCTAGTAAAAGCCGGCTACTGCGCAGATAAGATTTCCGTTTATCATGCCTCTGAAGTAATCGAAATGTCGGAATCTCCGGCAAACAGCGTCAGGAAGAAGAGGGATTCTTCTGTTGTGGTGGGTTTGGAACTTGTTAGGGAGGGTAGGGGAGATGCTTTTTTTAGCGCCGGCAATACCGGGGCAGTAGTCTGCGCTGCTACCTTTAGTCTGCGCATGCTCTCCGGGATTGAGCGGCCCGGGATAGGCATAATTACCCCCACCCTAAAAGGGATTGCCATGATTATAGACGTAGGCGCTAACATTGACCCTAAGCCCATGCAGCTTATGCAATATGGGATTATGGCAGATGCATATATGCGCCATATATTGAATATAGCCAATCCCCAGGTCGGCCTTTTGAGTATCGGAGAGGAAGAGGGTAAGGGCACGGAATTTGTCAAAGAGACATATGGACTCTTTGAAAAAAGTAAACTCAATTTTATCGGCAACGTAGAGGGCAAAGACCTTTTTTCCGGGAAGTGCGATATTATTGTCTGCGACGGCTTTGTCGGTAATGTGGCCTTAAAGGTTTCGGAGAGCCTGGCTGAGGCGATGCAGGTATTCTTAAAGCGCCATATTATGAGCAATCCCTTAGGGATATTGGGCGCGCTTTTATTAAGGGCGAGCTTTTCTAGATTTAAGAAACAACTGGATTATTCGGAGTATGGCGGAGCGCCTTTATTGGGAGTAGATGGCGTGGTGATTATAGGGCATGGCCGTTCAAATACCAAGGCTATAAAAAATGCCATACGCGTATCCAAAGAAGAAGTAGAACGCAGGTTTAACGAAAAGATCACAGAGGCAGTAAGGACTTAAGGCAGGTATATATGTTTAAAGATAAAAATGATGTACGCAGGGTAGGTATTATCGGAGTAGGGGAATATCTTCCTAAGAAGGTCCTGACTAATGCAGACCTGGAAAAGATAGTAGAGACATCGGATGAATGGATTACTACCCGCACCGGGATTAAAGAGAGAAGGATTGCTGCCAAGGAAGAGGCTGTCTCTGATTTAGCTGTTAAAGCAGCTCAGGCTGCCTTAGCAGATGCCGGAGTTTTAGCTGCGGATCTTGAGCTTATAATAATAGCTACTATTACTCCTGATATGCAGTTTCCCTCTACCGCCTGTTTTATACAAAAGTCACTCGGCGCCAAGAAGGCTGCCTGCTTTGATATCTCTGCTGCCTGTGCCGGATTCGTACATGCCATAGTGATAGCGCAGCAGTTTATATCCACTGGATTATATAAGAATGCGCTGGTAGTAGGAGTGGAGGTATTATCATCTATTACCGACTGGCAGGACCGTAATACCTGCGTGCTCTTTGGCGATGGCGCAGGGGCTGCGGTTTTGGCGCCGGTAAAATCTGGCGGGATACTTTCCAGCTATCTGGGAAGTGACGGAACGCAGGCAGAGCTGTTGATGCTTCCTGCTGGGGGTTCGCGCTATCCAACTACCCATGAAACCGTAGACAAGCGCATGCATTATTTAAAGATGCAGGGTAATGAGGTCTTTAAATTAGCGGTTAATGTTATGGCGGATGCTGCGCAGATTGTTTTAAAAAAGGCTGGACTTGAGTGCTCCGATATAGATCTGGTTATCCCGCATCAGGCTAATATTAGGATATTGTTGGCGTTAGCCAAAAAATTGAATCTACCCGAAGATAAGGTATATTTTAATATAGAGAAATATGGGAATATGTCCTCTGCTTCTACTGCTACAGCGCTCTGTCAAGCAATAAGAGAGGGGAGGATTAAAAAAGGCGATATTGTTCTTTTAGATGCTTTTGGGGCAGGCCTGGTTTGGGCTGCCTGCGTGATTGAATGGTAGGATATCTTTTCGCAGGCCAAGGAAGCCAATATATAGGAATGGGTAAGGATCTCTACCAGACCTTTACCGAAAGTAAAGCGGTCTTTGATAAGGCAGATCAAGTCTTGGGGTTTTCTTTAAGCAAGATTATCTTTGAAGGCCCGAAAGAAGAGCTTACCCGGACAGAGAATGCTCAACCGGCAATATTAACCATGACTATTGCCTGTTGGGAGGCGGCGTTAGCTAGTGGCGCGCTAAAACCCCAGGCTTGCGATTATGCTGCAGGATTAAGCTTAGGCGAATATTCTAGCCTGGTCGCCTGTGGCGCTCTTAGTTTTGAAGACGCAGTGTATCTGGTCAGGCGTAGAGGCCAGTTTATGGAAGAAGAGGCAGCCAAGCGCCCTGGGAAGATGCTCTCCATTATTGGCCTGGATCTGCCAGCGGTTAAGGAGCTTTGCCTTCAAACCAATACTGAGATAGCGAATATAAACTCACCCGGCCAGGTAGTTATTTCAGGCGGGTTGGAGCAGATAAATCAGGCTCAGCTTCTTGCTCAGGAGAAAGGTGCTAAAAGGGCAATTCCCCTTGAGGTCAGCGGCGCATTTCACTCTTCTTTTATGCAGGGGGCCTGCGTTAAATTAGCTAAAGAGTTAGAGAAGATAAGATTCAGTAAGCCCGGGCTTTCCTTGGTCGGTAATGTGGCTGCCAAGGCAACAACTGAGCCGCAAGAGATTAAGGATAATCTGGTAAAGCAGGTCTCTTCAAGCGTGCTCTGGGAAGATTCGATGAAATTAATGCTTTCAAAGGGTATCTCTAATTTTATCGAGTTTGGGCCGGGTAAGGTCTTAAAAGGCCTGATGCGCAGGATCGATGAAGCTGCCGTAGTAAATAATATAGAGAAGAAAGAAGATATTTTAAGTTTAGGAGAGAAAAAATGAGATTAAAAGATAAGGTTGCCTTGGTCACCGGTGCTGCGCAAGGGATAGGCCGGGAGATTGCGCTTGCTTTTGCCAGGGAGGGGGCGGATATAGCGGTAGCTGATGTTAATCTAGAAAAAGCAAGCCAAACAGCCGCAGATATAGAGGCTTTAGGCAGGAGGTCGCTGGCCTTAGCGCTGGATGTTACTGACTATGAAAAGGTTGAAGAAGGCCTAAATAAAATCCTTGACAAATTAGGAAAGGTTGATATATTAGTTAACAATGCAGGGATTACCAAAGACGGTCTGCTGCTTAGGATGAACGAGTCAGACTGGGATGCGGTGATAAAGGTTAACCTCAAAGGGACCTTTAATTGCACAAAAGCCGTATCCAAAGTTATGATCAAGCAGAAGGCAGGCAGGATCATCAATATTGCCTCCATTATAGGCATAATCGGTAACCCCGGGCAGGCAAACTACTCTGCCTCTAAGGCAGGTATAATCGCTCTTACAAAGACTACAGCAAAGGAATTGGCTAGCCGCAATATCAATGCCAATGCGGTAGCCCCAGGGTTTATCCAGACGGATATGACTGCAAAGCTCCCTGAAGAGGTGAGGCGGAAGATGCTGGAGGCGATTCCTTTAAATAGATTCGGTAGTGCAACTGACGTTGCTGGAATATGCTTATTTTTGGCATCTGAGGAGTCCAGCTATGTTACCGGCCAGACATTAGTAGTGGATGGCGGTATGGTTATGATATAACCTGAAAAAGGAGGAAAGATAAATGGCAGTTCAAGAAAAAGTGAAATCTATTATAGCAGAACAATTAGGGGTAAAGCCGGAAGAGGTTGTACCTGAGGCTTCGTTTATCGATGACCTAGGTGCCGATTCTCTTGATACTGTTGAGCTGGTAATGGCTTTAGAGGAAGAGTTTGGCATCGAGATACCGGATGAGGACGCAGAGAAGATCACTACCGTAGGTGATGCGATTAAATATATCGAAGAAAAGAAACCACAATAAGCACTATTAATATAGATTAATGTATAAAAATACCCCGCCCTTATTTCTGGCGGGGTAAGTTTTAATGAGGTCATAACTTAGCGAGCGATAGCGAAGCTAAGTTATATGACCGAATTAATCCCTTACAGCACACTTAAGAGTTAACCTGTAAGGGATCATCGTTCCATTAAAGAGATACGGCGGGAAATGAGGTAATAAAATGATAAATGAACACCGCGTAGTAATTACAGGTATGGGCGTGATCACTCCGGTAGGAAACAGCCTTGATTCCTTCTGGAAGTCAATGGAGAATGGCATCTCTGGCGCGGATAAGTTAAGCTGTTTTGACGCTAGAGCCTTTGACAGCCGTATCGCCTGTGAAATAAAGAATTTTGAACCTGGCCTTTACGGAATCAGCCCCAAAGAGGCCAGACGCATGGAGAAATTCGTACAGTTTGCCATGGCCTGCGCTAAACAATCACTGGATCATTCTGGTTTAGATTTAGAAAAAGAAGATAAAGAGCGCATCGGAGTTATCGTAGGTTCAGGTATAGGCAGCCTGGGGATTATCGAAGAGCAGCATAACATATTTTTAAAGGGCGGGCCTTCCAGGATCTCTCCTTTTTTAATCCCCATGCTTATTGTAAATGAGGCCTCAGGCCAGATTGCTATTGCCTATGGCCTTAAGGGGCCGAACTCCTGCGTGACTACTGCCTGCGCCTCCGGCAGCCATGCTATCGGAGATGCCTTCAGGGTTATCCAGCGCGGGGATGCGGATGTGATGCTTACCGGGGGGACAGAGAGCGCCATTACCTACTTAGGGCTAGGCGGTTTCTGTGCCCTCAAAGCACTTTCTACCAGGAATGATGAACCTAAAAAAGCCAGCCGCCCATTTGATGCCCAGCGCGACGGCTTTGTGATGGCTGAAGGCTGCGGGGTCGTGGTGCTTGAGAGCCTGGAGCATGCCAAAAAAAGAGGCGCCAATATTATTGCCGAGATGGTAGGGTTCGGGATGTCTTGCGACGCTTATCATATTACAGCGCCTGACCCTGACGGAGACGGCGCTTCCAGGTCAATGTTATTGGCCTTAAAAGATGCCAAGGCTAATCCGCAAGATACGGATTATATCAATGCGCACGGCACCTCTACCAAACTAAATGATAAAATAGAGACCCTGGCGATAAAGAAGGCCTTGGGCGGGCACGCCAAGAAGGTAATGGTCTCTTCCACTAAATCCATGACCGGACATCTCTTAGGCGCTGCAGGAGGAGTGGAGTTTATAGCCTGCTGCTTAGCCATAAAGAATAGCGCGGTTCCGCCTACTATAAATTATGAATTCCCTGACCCTGAATGCGACCTGGACTATGTGCCTAATACCTGCCGTAAGACCGAAGTAGACTTATGCCTCTCCAATTCGTTAGGGTTCGGCGGACATAATGCGACCTTGGCTGTCAGAAGGTTTAAATAATAACGCCAAAGCTAACACCTCTTTAGAATATAAAATGGGATACACAATAGCAGAGAAGATATTGATGGCTCATACCGGCAAAAAAGAAATAAAGCCGGGAGAGTTTATCGAGGCCAAAGTTGCCGTAGCCTTAGGAAATGATATTACCGCGCCCTTTGCGATAGAGGAGTTTAAGAAATCAGGAGCGGTTAAGGTTTTTGATAATAAAAAAATAGTGCTTGTCCCTGACCATTTTGCTCCGGCAAAAGACTTGCGTAGCGCAAACCAGTGTAAGATCCTGGCTGATTTTGCCAAAGAGCAGGGGATAAAGAATTATTTTGAAGTGGGCTGTATGGGGATTGAACATGCGCTCCTCCCGGAGAAAGGACTGGTCTTGCCTGGAGATTTAATCATCGGAGCGGATTCGCATACCTGCACCTATGGGGCCTTAGGCGCTTATGCTACAGGGGTAGGTTCAACTGAT
>VGKF01000033.1 GCA_016867175.1 Candidatus Omnitrophota bacterium
GCCGGAGTTTACCTGCACCTGTCCAAAAACAGGTCTGCCTGATTTTGCCAATATCAGGATAGAATATTCTCCGGCTAAGTATTGCGTAGAATTGAAGTCGTTCAAGATGTATACTATTTTTTACCGTAATTTGGGTATATTCCACGAGCATGTTGTAAATAAGATGCTGGAAGATTTTGTCCTGGCAGTTCATCCGCGCTGGGCCAGGATCACCGGAGAGTTTAATCCGCGCGGAGGGATAAAAACTACGGTAGAGCGGGAGTACACAAGTGAGTAGGGTTATATCAGCAGCAATGATCAGGGAGGCGGTTGCTAAGCTTTCAATAAGCGCAAACCTTATTTTAAGGAAAGATATCCTCCTGGCATTAAAGAGGGCCTATATAAAAGAACCCAATAGAAGAGCCAGGGAGATACTCTGCGCTATTATTAATAATGCCCACCTTGCCCGGAAAGAAGGATTAGCTATATGTCAGGATACAGGGCTGGTTAGTGTTTTTGTGCAATTGGGCCAGGGCGCAAGGATAGCCGGCAGTTTAAACGAGGCGATTAATAAAGGGGTGGAGTCGGGATACCGTAGGGGTTATTTAAGGAATTCTATAGTTAGGGATCCGCTTTTAAGAGGGAGGCCCGGATATCAGCCTGCAGTTATACATATCGAGATGATAAAAGGAAACAGGGTTATTTTAACGGTAATGCCTAAAGGGTTTGGTTGCGAGAATAAAACACAGCTTAAGATGTTTAATCCTACTGCCACCATGGAAGAAATTAAGTCTTTTATTGTGGCTACCGTAAAAGAGGCAGGCCCTGATGCCTGTCCGCCTTATATTATAGGCGTGGGCCTCGGCGGTACTGCTGATTACAGCCTTTTACTTGCTAAGAAAGCGTTAATCAGGGATATCAATAAACCCAATACCGTGCGTCAGATCAATGCATTAGAAAAAGAATTGTTAAAAGAGATAAATAGGCTTAATATTGGTCCGATGGGCCTGGGTGGGCAGAGCACTGCCCTGGCGGTAAATATCCAAAGTTACCCTACTCATATTGCAGGCCTGCCTGTAGCAGTAAGTATCAGCTGCCATGCCCTAAGAAGCGCGACAGAAACATTATAATTAGTAACTAGTAAACTAGTAACTGGTAACTAGTAATTTTATGAAAAAGATAAATACGCCTTTGTTAAAAAAAGAGATTGAGAAATTAAAAGCAGGCGAGAAAGTTTTATTAAGCGGAGTTATTTATACTGCCAGGGATAGCGCGCATAAAAGATTGGCCCAGGCCATAGCAAGAGGCAGGGCTTTCCCTTTTGATCTTAAGGGCCAGATTATCTATTACTGCGGCCCTACCCCTCGGCCTAAAGGCAGAATCATCGGCTCCTGCGGTCCGACTACGAGCAGCCGTATGGACGCCTTTACCCCCGCGTTGTTAAAGGCAGGGATAATCGGAATGATCGGTAAGGGCAGGCGTTCAGCGGCAGTAGTTGAGGCAATCAAGAAATATAGGGGAGTTTATTTTTTGGCTTATGCCGGCTGCGGGGCTTTGATCTCGAAATATGTAAAAAAGATGGAATTGACTGCTTACAAGGAGCTTGGGCCAGAGGCGGTTTACAGATTAGAGGTCTGCGATCTCCCGTTGATTGTAGGTATCGATACAACAGGAAGGAGTCTTTATGATTAGGGAAGACGGTAGAAACCCGGATAAATTAAGGAAGGTCCTGATTAGCCGTAATTATATAAAATATGCGGAGGGGTCTTGTTTAATAGAGTTGGGCAATACTCGCGTAATCTGTACTGCCTCGGTTGAGGAATCAGTACCCCCGTTTTTAAAGGGAAGCGGGAGCGGCTGGGTGACTGCTGAGTACGGTATGCTTCCCAGGTCTTGTGAGAAACGCATTCAGCGCGGAAAAGATTCAGGCCGCACCTATGAAATACAGCGGCTGGTAGGCAGGTCTCTTCGGGCAGTTACGGAGATGAAGTATCTGGGAGAGCGCACTATCTGGATTGACTGCGACGTGCTGCAGGCAGACGGAGGGACCAGGACCGCCTCTATTACCGGCAGTTTTATTGCCTTGGTAGATGCCCTGAATAAATTAAAAAATGGCGGGATCATAAACCAGATTCCGGTAAAAGATTTTGTAGCTGCTACTAGCGTGGGGATATTTGCAGGAGAGCTTTTGCTGGATTTAAGTTATGCCGAAGATTCTAAGGCAGATGTGGATATGAACGTAGTTATGACCGGCTCAAGAGAGTTCATTGAGATCCAGGGGACTGCCGAGCGTAAGACCTTCAGCAAAGAACAGGCAGACGGGTTATTGTCCCTGGCCCAGCGCGGGATAGAAGGCCTGATAGATATGCAAAGGACCCAGCTAAAGAATATCCTGTGAAGAGAGAGCTTCTGGTAGCCACTAAAAATAAGAAAAAACTAAAAGAGATAAAAGAGATTTTAAGGGGTTTGGGTTTTAAGGTTACCTCTATTGCCGATTATAGCGGTGCCCCGCGTATTATTGAAAACGGAAAAAGCTTCAGGGAGAATGCCATAAAAAAAGCGGTACAGATTGCGCGCTTTGCCAATAAGCTTACCCTAGGGGAAGATTCCGGACTTTGCGTTGATGCCTTAAGCGGGGCTCCGGGGATTAATTCGGCCAGGTTCTCAGGAAAAAATAAGAGTGACCGGCAAAATAATCTAAAGCTCCTGAAAATGCTTGAGGGTTTACCGTTAAAAAAAAGAAAAGCGCATTATATTTCGGCTGTAGCCTTGGCTGATAAAGGCGGCTTATTCGCGGTTGTAGAGGGTAGCTGTTCTGGTTTTATCGGTTATGATTTAAAGGGGGGCTACGGGTTTGGCTATGACCCTTTGTTTATCATCCCTAAATATAAAAAGACCTTTGCCGAGCTTGGTTCACGAGTGAAGCATAGGATGAGCCACCGTTTTCGCGCCCTAAAAAAGGTCAAGTTACGCCTTGCTATTTACCTAAAAAAAAATCCTTGACGCGCTTTAAGAGGTCAAGCGGCATTGGTACCAGGCGGTATTTTGGTTTTTGGATTGTACCGCTGATCTTGACAGAGACGGCGTTTCCCAATTCTCCCAATATTGCGGCGGTAAATTTGCGCAGATCAGTTGATTCACTGATGAGTTCCTTGTTGACCTGGGCATAGGCAACGAAATCCAGGCCCCCGTCGAATCCCAGTCTTCCTTCACAATTTAATTTTAGCTGGTCGCTTATAAGCCGCAGGTCATCGGTTGAGATAGCCTTATTTTCTATATTGAATTCTGCCGTAGCCTCTTTGAATACGATCTTCTGATAATCAGGCAATAAAAATACTTCTCCTAATCCTTTTAGGAGGTTAATCTGCCAGAGTCTTCCGTTTTGTAAAGAGAGGAGGCCGTTTCCTTTAAGACTGGCAGAATCCTGGAAATCGCCAACCAGATTAGCGCTGATATCGATAATTCCTGCAATATCCTTACCCTTTAGCCCGATATCTGATTTTAGCTCTCCCAGGTCTATCCCTGATGATTTCAATTTTAAGGCATAGCTGGGTTTATCCTGGGTGAAGTTAGAAAGGAAATCCAGGTTAACTGTCCCTGAATAACCGGAGGCAGAAAGTCCGGAGAGGTTAAGTATTTTATCTTTTTCTAGCAGGGCAAAGGAGAGGTTATTGAACTTCAGGTTATATAACGAAATGAACTCTGAGCTGCCCTGGGCCTGGATCTCCCAGTCTTTGTAATCCATGGCTTTTCCAGAAAGCGAGCCAGAGAGCTTAATATTGCCTTGGGGGTTTATCTTTTTTATATTTTCTGCCAGTTGCTTCGGTAAAAATACCAGGATATCCTGCGGGTTAACGTTTAATGCAAGCGCTAAGTCTAATAATGGATTATTTTTTTCTTGCCTATGAATAGCCCCTTTTATAGCACAATCAGAATTGATATAGTTGAGCAGGAAGGTATTCAATTTAATGAGGTCAGGGCTTATTTTAATATCTGAGGCTAATCGCAGGTCCTTAGAATCTATTTTAAGGTTTAGCCTCGGATCTTTGAAACCTACTAACGTTCCTGTGGTTGCGTAGGGAGTCTCTAGATAATTAAAAGAAAGCCCCTCCCAACTGGCGGTATCATTTTTAAAGTTTACAGTTCCCTTTATGTGCTGCAGGGCCTCTTTTAAAAAAGCAGCCTCAAACCTGGCATCCTCTATCGCAAGCGCTGCCTCTATATCTAAAGGCCGCTCCTCTAAGGTCCTTTTTAATTTTACCTTTACAATAGCTATCCCGCTTAATTTAAGGTCCTGCGGAGGGCTTATTAAAATAAATAATTCTTCCAGCTTAAGCCTCTGGGATTCTAAATCCAGCGTAAGGGCGGGGCTGGTAAAATTTTCTAATAAGCCGCTAAGCTTGAAGTTAGAGCCTAAGGCCTGGAATTCCAGGTTATTAGTTTTTAGTTTATCCTGGGCTAGCTCCAGATCTCCCTTTATATCCGATACCTTGCCTATATATTCTATTCCTTGGAGCTCTGCGTTGTTTAATTTAAGGCCTAATTTATAGCGAAGAGTTTTTCTATCTGTCGTATAGTTAAGCTGCGGCAGGATATCCATATCTGCCGATAATAGAAGCCCCTCCTTTTCTATTACCGCCCCCTTTAAAGAAATAATCCCCCCGATCTCTAAGCTTTTGTCTTGTAGCTTAAACGTTAAGTTAGTGTTTTTAATTATCCCCGATGACAATAAAAACGGTAGCGTCTTTAAGTAAGGGTTTAATTCTGCCAATGAAAGATTAGTTAAATTTAGCTTGGCCTTAAGCTCCTTTGAGCTAAAGATGTAATCACCCTGCAGAAAAATTTTAGGGGGTCCTTCTTTTTCTGAAAGGAAGTCGCCGTGTATTACAAAAGAAGCCGTTTTTAAATTTCTTACAGAAACAGCCATATTGAGATTATGAATGGCCTTGCTGAATTTAGGCTGCTGGCGTTCGTCTTCAAAGAGCAGGCTTCCCTTAAGGATATTTATTTTATAGGCGAGGAGCTGGTATTTATTTTTTGGCGCAGTATCCCTGCCTTCCCGCGCAGATAATAATTCCGAAGAATTAAAGATACTGTCTTTGTTATAGCTTAGTTTTAACTCGGGAGAGTATATGTGCAGGACAGGTATAATCAGCCGCTTGTCTCTGATTAGAGGCAGATAAAGCAAGTGGAAGGATACCCGCTTGATTTTCAATATGGTATTTTCTTCTGTTTTTATTTTGTCGTATACGAGAATATCGCGAATAACTATGCCGTTGATTAGGCTAAAGCTGACCCTATCTATATTCACGTTATAATGCAACGCCTCTTCAAGAGAACCCGTCAGCTTAGCCTTTATTTTTACCGGCAGATAAACCTTGTTTAGGTAGCTTATTCCAGCCGCAGCCAGAATTAACAAAACTAATAATATGCTTAAAAATATACGCCGTTTGATATTGACCGGGCTCATTTGATTAGGATAATAAATTACTTTACGGTCAGTCATCTTTATGCTACATTATAATCACAAAAAATAAGGTGTTGCATAGCGTAGCTCTTCTCTGTAAAGGGCGCTAGCGCCCTTTGATTAAAACAATTTCTTATAACAGGGGAGGATACGCTTTTTATTTATCTGTGGAAAGGCACATCGGATATTATATATCAAGGATTCATCTGGCGCAATTACGAATATACTTTCGCGGCTCATTAGGCCGCTCAAGTATTTCATTTGAGAGGACGCGAGGGTTTTATCCCTCGCGGAGTTTCATATTGACTTGCAATATAAAGTAGCATATAATAATTATTCATAGAGGAAAGGAGGTGAAAGAATTGGTTTTGCTTAAGGATAAAAAAATTCAGATTATCGATGATTTCAAAGTTCATAGCAGGGATACTGGTTCAGCCGAAATCCAGGTCGCTATTTTAACCGAGAGGATTAATATTCTCGGCGAGCATTTCAAGCTTCACAAGAAGGATTTTAATTCTCGCCGCGGACTTTTAGTGCTCGTAGGCAGGCGCCGCAGGCTCTTGGATTATCTCAAAAATAAGGATATCAAGAAATACGAAGAGATATTAGAGAAACTGAGCTTACGGAAATAAGTCTATAGTCTTCATACATAAGACTTAAAGATTAGGAGAAACGGTAGAATGAAAATGAAATTTGGAAGTCAAGATTTGATATTAGAGACAGGCAAGATCGCCAAACAGGCCAACGGCTCGGTTACTGTCCAGTATGGAGGTACCGTGGTCTTGGTTACCGCCTGTATGTCCAAGGAACCCAGGGAGGGCCAGGATTTCTTTCCTTTAACAGTAGAATATCAGGAAAAGACATACGCAGCCGGAAGAATCCCCGGAGGATTTTTTAAGAGAGAAGGCAGGCCTTCAGAGAGCGAGATCTTAACCGCTAGACTTATCGACCGTCCGATACGCCCGCTTTTTCCCAAAGGTTTTTTAAACGAAGTTCAGATCATGGCAATGGTTCTCTCAAGTGATGGTGAGAATGACCCTGATGTGCTTGCGCTTATTGGTGCTTCAGCAGCCCTTTCCATATCCGATATCCCATTTACGGGGCCGCTGGCTGCCTGCCGCGTAGCTAGGGTAAATAATGAATTCGTCCTTAACCCTACTTATGCGCAATTAGATAATTCTGATTTGGACGTAATAGTGGCCTCTAACGGCAATGGAATAGTCATGCTTGAGTCTAAGGCTAAAGAGGTAGGAGAGGACGCGTATCTAGAAGCGGTAAAATTTGGTTTTGAAAACCTAAAAAGCATCATAAATATGCAGGAAGAATTTAAGCGCGAATATGGAAAAGAAAAAGCCAAGATAGAATACAAGAAAATCGATCCTGCATTGCAACAGAAGATAGAAGAGCTCTCTAGGGAGAGGTTAAGTAATGTATATAAATTGGCTAAGAAAGAGGATCGCGAAGAGGAAGTTGATCTATTATTTAAAGAATTAGAGACCAAGCTTGCCGAAGAAGGTTATGAGGCAATCGATATAAAGATAGGCCTTTTAGAAGTAGAAAAAGAACAGGTGCGCCGTAAGATTACCGTAGAGGGGATACGTATTGACGGCCGTGGCTTTAAAGACATACGTCCTATTACCTGTGAAGTCTCGGTATTGCCGCGCACGCACGGCTCAAGCCTTTTTACGCGCGGCCAGACTCAGAGCCTGGCAGTTACTACTCTAGGGACAGGAGACGATGAGCAGATGATCGAAGCCCTTGAGGGCGAGAAGTATAAAACCTTCATGTTGCATTATAGCTTTCCGCCTTTTAGCGTGGGCGAGACTGGACCGGTACGCGGTCCAGGCCGCAGAGAGATAGGCCATGGCGCCCTGGCGGAGAAGTCGCTTTTGGCCGTAATGCCCTCTAAGGATAAATTTCCATATACCATCAGGGTTGTATCTGAAATCCTGGAATCTAATGGTTCTTCCAGCATGGCTTCGGTTTGCGCCGCTACCCTTTCTTTAATGGATGCCGGGGTTCCTATAAATGATGCTGTTGGTGGCGTAGCTTTAGGGCTTATTAAAGAAGGCGATAAGACGGTTATACTTACTGACATTGCTGGCCTCGAGGATCATTTCGGAGATATGGATTTTAAAGTTGCCGGGACAGTCAAGGGGGTTACTGCCGTACAATTAGACCTCAAGATTGATGGCATAGGCCTGGATTTACTGAATAAGTGTCTGGCTCAGGCAAATGAGGCCAGGCTCTTTATTTTAGGCAAGATGAAAGAGGCCCTTACCAGCCCCCGCCAGGAGTTATCCAGTTATGC
>VGKF01000034.1 GCA_016867175.1 Candidatus Omnitrophota bacterium
TACCAACGGTTCGATTACTTTATAACCGTATATTTCCTGTGTGTCAATACCCAGCTGCTCCAGTATATTATGCTGCCTTTTAATCCCGGCCACTGTCTCTTCTATATCGGTATAGTTTGTCCCTTGTAGCAAGAATTTAGCCCTGCTGCTTCTTACAAGCTTGCCAAAGACCTCCTTGTAAAAGACCTGTGTTATAGCCTCTCTTTTCTTCTCGGGGTCAGTTATCCCTTTAAGGGCGGTGAAAAACTCCTTGCGGCTGTCTATAATCTCTACGGTTACCCCCAGCTTCTTAAACATCCCAACTACATCCTGCGGCTCATCCTGGCGCATCAGACCATTCTCTATAAAGTAGGTCCTAAGCCTCACACCCAGGGCCTTATGCCCAAGTATGGTTACTACCGAAGAATCTACTCCTCCGGAGAGGGCATTAACCGCAAGGCCATTACCCACCACATCGGATATTTTTTTTGCTTCCTGCTTGATAAATTCTTCTGCATTCAGGTCTTTTATCTCTAACTCTTGAATCGTAGACATCCTAACTCCTTTTTAGCGGCCTTTCGCTTCTGCCTTCAGGGGCTTGCCCTGGCCATGATGCATCATCATGGAATCCATCATTGGCCCCTTCATCATCTGCGGGCCGGAGTATTCCATCCCCTTCATCATTTTCATCATAGGATGCCTGCCTGTAGAAAGTACGTAGATGCCCATAGAGAAAACTAAAAGCGCCGAGATCCACAGAAGCGCAGCAACTACATAACCAAAGGCCTTCAGGCCTTCTTTTTCGATCTTACGCAGTACTACTAAAACAAAAAAGCTGATAGTTAGAAGAACCGTTGTTGGTAAAATTGCTAGCGCACCCATAAGCCTAGAAGCACCCATCATCATATCTACCTCCTTTTAATGATCCCGCAGCTACGAGTAGTACTTTGGCGCTTATTGCTAAAGTATTACGAAGCGCTTAGCTGTCGGGGTAGGTTTAAGCCTCACTTAATCCTCCACAACTCCTACCTTGGAACGCAGAAGCTTCTTTTCTGATTGCCTGTGTTTTAACTCCAGCATCTTTAACTTTCCCCGGCGCGAGCGTCGGCGCTTCTGACGCCTGATCTTTTCTATCCGCTGTTCTTGTTGAGACAATTTACCCAGAATGATATTTTCTATCTTATCGGCTAGTATACGCCTTGCCAGATAACGATTTAAAGACTGGGAACGTTCCCTTTGGCATCTAACTTCTATGCCGGTAGGAATATGTCTTAGGTATACGCAGGTTGAAGTTTTATTGACATTCTGCCCGCCCGGGCCTCTTGAGCGCAGAAAAGTCTCCGCGATATCTTCTTCGCGGATACCGAATGCCTTCATCTTCTCAAATAGACGCTTCTCTTTATCTAAGCCCAAACCAAAATCAGGCATCTATAAACCTCAAAGCTATCCTTAAGCAGGTTTTTTCTCTATTTTATTCTCCAGCATGCTGATAGCAATTCTTAACGTGGATTCAGCGCTGGACTTAGGCACAAAAACGTTAATCCCCAAATTCTCCGTACCTTTAATAGGCACGCCTCCCTGATGGGCACTAAACATAATCACCGGTATTTTAGCGTTAATCTTCCTTATCTCCCTGAGGGTATCTATGCCATCTAAGTCAGGCATAAGATAATCCAAAATTATAATATCGGCTTTATTATCTGTAACTATGGCTATAGCCTCTCGGCCATTTGAGGCCTGGATTAACCTATAGCCCCATGATTCAATGGTCTTACTCATTACCAAAAGAAGGTCTGGCTCATCATCTACTAAGAGCACCCTGATTTTATTCATTTATCTATACCTTAGTTTAACTTATTAAATAATCTCTCCCAGGAAAAAATAATAAATTTTCCCAGTAACCATATGGCAAAAATAACCAGGAGGAATATCACCAGTATCCTTACAAAAAATGCCAGGATCAAAAGCAAAGGCGTAAGCAATATCCCTATGCCTGCCAGCAGGCATAAAGCAAAGAGAAAAAATAAGCCTACCAGGAATGCCTTCATCAAAAATTCTCCGCTAAAACCTCATAAAATGCCTGCGGGTGCTTACAGGCAGGGCATTCTAAAGGCGCATCCGGGCCCTCAAATACATAGCCGCAATTGATACAGTGCCATTTCACAGGGGCCTTCTTTTTAAATACCTCCCTGTTCTCCAGGTTATTGATTAACCTTCTGTACCTGGATTCATGAAATTTCTCAACCTTGGCAATCTGCTCAAATGAGCGAGAGACCTCCGGAAATCCTTCGTCTCTGGCAGTCTTGGCAAAATCAGAATAAAGGATAGTCCACTCCATCTTCTCCCCTGCTGCCGCTTCTTTAAGGTTCTCGAGGGTATCTTTTATAGCCCCCGCAGGATAGCTTGCCGTAATCTCGGCCTCTCCTCCCTCAAGATGCTTAAAGAAAACCTTGGCATGCTCCTTCTCGTTTTCCGCAGTCTCTGCAAAAATATTAGCGACTTGCTCCAGGCCTTCTTTCCTGGCAGCGCTGGAAAAATATGTATACCTATTTCTTGCCTGTGATTCTCCGGCAAATGCCGCTAAAAGATTTTTTTCTGTTTTTGTGCCCTTTATTGACTTTACCATTTTTCCTCCTCGCTAACCGAAAACCATATTTTAATTTGTTTAACTTTTTATTATACTCCTTAAAAGCAAAAAACCCAAGCAAAAATATGCTTAGGGTTCAAAAAAAACGGACTTCTATTCCCCTTCCTGAATAGAAGTATTATTTGGTATCTTTATGCAGGGATATCTCCTCTAACAGGCAGTATATCTCGTATTCTGTGCTAGCCTCTTTGAATTTATCCTTGTATTTATCCGATTTTAATAACTGTACCAGTTTCAATACCGGTTCAAACTTAGCAAGCTCGTTTTTCTCTCTGCATAAAAATACAAGCATTACGGATACGGGTTTTCCGTCAAAAGAGCCGAAATCCACTGCTGACTCTGTCCTGCATAAGATAAATACATGGCGCTGACTAATATCTATAAAGCAGGCCTCTGGCAAGGCAATACCGTTACCGATAGCAGTAGAACCCATTCGTTCCTTTTCCATCAATCTGTCATAGAGGTACTGCTGACTCTTAACCAGCCCTTTATCTTTGGCAAATTTTGCAATCTGCGATAGGACCTCTTCTTTGGTATTCCCTTTTAAGCCTAAAATAACAAAATCAACAAAGGCAGGCTTAATATCAACACGTTCCTGCTTCTCATTATTATTAACCTGGGGTTCTCCTTTTTTATCTTTCTCGGGATAAGAAGTCAGCCGGATAAAGAAAACGAAGAGTAGCAGGTTCAGCAATGCAATAGGAACCGGATAGGCTATAAACAAATTAATAAAGGCAACCCTGGGGGCATTAAATACGTTATAAAAATCTATCAGCTCGATACTTCCATTATCCAAGGTAAAATATATCCCGTTTGCCCCCCTCTCCACCAAACCCCATTCTTTAAAAAAAGCCAGGGTCAGCGAAAGGATAAGACATCCGATCAGATATAAGATGACGATGCCTAAGACAAAATATCTTATATCTTTGAGTGTGGATCTGATTTTTTCCTTGTTCTCAGTGCCCATGTAACTAGTTATCTTTAATCTTGTAATAGCTTATCGGTGAACCAGGTTTTTTTTCTTCTATAATACTAACCAGCTTTTTAAGATCCCAGGGATAGAAAGTTATATTCTCTTCTTTTATTACCTGCGGCAGGACTGCGCTGGTTATCCCCTTCAAGGCCATGGCAATAATCTTATTGCCTTTCTGGCGGCTCTTGCGAAGCCCTATATCTACCCAGCGGCTCAGATGGGTATTATCTCCTATCAGACAAACCGTTAGGTCAGAACGGACTATTTTTTCTCCTATCGCCTGCTTAACAGCAATGGCATCAGCGCTTGCACTATCTAAATCTAGGGCTCCTTCATAGAAATCCAGTTCATAATCCAACTTAGACAACTCTGGCAAAAGACCCTTGACCCTTAAAAAATCATCTGGGTTGAAACTTAAAAAAATTCTTTTCATTATTCAGGATTAAGTATGAACACTCGTGCGTTCTCTCCTACATTTGTATCCTGCTCGGCCTCAGTCTCGCTTGCATCCTCAAAATAATACTCCCACATCTTCTCAAGCTTGCCGTTAATAAAAGGCACCTCGGCCTTTATTTTGCCGTTTTCATAAAAGAATCTCCAGGTCCCCTGGGCCAGACCTGCCTTATACGGCCTCTCTGCCCTTAGCCTCCCGCTCTCGTAATAATTAAGCACTACCCCTTCTAACTTGTCATATATATACAGGCTGTCGGATCTAATATTCCCGCTAAGATAATATGCGCGCGTCAACCCTTCGCGTAAACCGTTTTTATAGGACTGCTCGAGCTGAAGCTTTCCGTTTTCATGGAAATACCTGGCTACACCGTCTATCTTACTATCCTTATAAGGTATCTCTGCCTTGACATTGCCACCCGGGTAATAATCCCTGACTAAGCCTTCTAGGCTTCCATTAACATAATATTCCTCTACTGCAAGTTGTCCATCTTCGTAGTAATACTGCGTTAATCCTTCGCGCTGATCGTTTTTATAGATTTGTTGTGACTTAAGGCGGCCGTTTTCATAATAATATCTGGCTACCCCCTGGCGCTTACCATCCTTATAGGGCTCTTCTGTCTTAATCTGCCCCTTGACATAGGCCATATCCTTTTGTATTTCATCCTGGGCAGGTTTGACTGCCAGGTAAGGACTTCCAGCGTAGTAACATACTAACATCCCATCGCGCTTATCATTCTTAAAAGACTGCTCGAGTATTACCGAGCCTTTTGCATTATAAAGCCTGCAGATACCGTTACGCTTACCGTTCCAATAAGGCTGTTCGGATTTGAGGTTCCCGTCTTTATAATAGTACCTGGCTGTCCCCTCGTGTTTCCCGTTACGAAAAATCTGCTCTGATTTTAATTCCCCGGTTTTATAATAATACTTAGCTGTCCCATCGCGCCTGCCTTCCTTATAGTTCTTGATTGACTGCAACTTTCCATCAGGCCAATAGACCCTCTCGGGGCCATCCTGCTTACCATCCTTAAAAGATGCCTCTACCATCAGCTTGCCGTCACCCCAGTATATCTGCCTGGTCCCGTCCTTCACAAACTTGGTAGCTTGAGCTAAAGCTGTATCGATATATACAAAAGGCAAAAAAAACAAAATAATAAATGCTGTTGCTTTATTCATTCCTCTTTCTTAAAATGCGCGATATCCCCATAAGATCTATTTTATCAAACTTTATTCCTACCTTATATACCTGGGGGCCAGAGACCATTGTCCAGACTACTTCTCCTTTAGCGTATAACGGCTCTTTATTTTCGTCAATCTCCATCTGCATATCTAAACGCGTAGCCGGGAGCAGCTTCTCTCCGGTGACAATCATCCCTCCGCCTCCGGCGCTTATATTAACGATTTTACCCATCCCTGCCTTAGCGCCTCCCAGATAAGAAAACTTTACCGGCAGCTCTACCTGAAGCCTCTCGAATATCCTGCGCTCCTGCATATTAGAAATCCTCCTTCCGGTAAATAAAAAGGGCGGCCCTCAGCATATTCTGAGAGTCGCCCTACAAATCATTTATTTTAAGCTCATCTTACCACCTCGCCGTATTTCTCTTATAGTTTACTTTATTGTAAGAGAATGGTCAATGATAAATTTCTTAGCAGGTGGTAATAAAAAATGTCTTATTTGATTTTTTTTACTATATAACGGTTAATGGTAAGCCTGCCGGAACCGGCAACGCTTAAAATCCAGCTTTGTTTAAACTTCACATCTAGAGATTCCCCTTTATTGGTCTTGGCTTTCCAGCGCACAGAGAGGTCTGCCTTATAGCGTTCTTTGGGCAATTTACTAACTTTAATATCGCCTACTTCGTGGATATTGCTCTGGATATTATCTTTAACCCCCTGATACCATTTCTTGAAATCATCGTGGCTGCGCACCACTGTTTCTGGAAATTTCATTACCAGGTCATCCTTGCTTATATGGTAAAGAAAAAGGAAATCCGCTACCTGATGGTCTAGCCAGGAAAACCATCTGTAAACAAAACTCTTTATATCGTTTTCATTAGGGATATAAGCTGGCTCCCTTTGAATAGGCAGATCCTCTTTATTTGGCAAGGCTACAACTTGCTTAGCCTCCTCCTTAGCAAAAGAAAATACCGGCAATAATGCCAATAGCGCTGATAGAAAAATAATCTGGCTGCGATATCTCATATAATCCCTCTTTATGATCTTTTTTATTATACCACAAAAACTGGTTCGGCTAAAAAAAACGGCCCACGAAGAAGCTATGGGCCATCATTATATGCAATAGGGAGCGAAGATTATAACCCTTAGCCTTAAAAATTCAGGTCTTTCTCGCTCCCTGGGTTAAGGCTTGTTCCTAAACCCCAAAATGCCTGAATTTTTAGTTACGGCTTAGGATTAGCCCCTAAGGGCTAATAAAAGTATAGCATATAAACATAAATTTTCAAGGCAGGGGAAATAATTTTTTAAATATTATTTTTTGACTGCTTCCGGGCAGATCTGGTTATATGCACAATAAGAGCAGGCCATATAAGCAGGAGAGGCCTTAAACTCCAAGGCCCTGATTCCTGCGGAGGCCTGAATGATCTTTTCCTTGACCTTGCCTAAATCCTCTTCTTTTATAGAATAGCTTCCGATAAGCCCTGACTCCAGGAAATATAATTCCACGCGCTTGGGAAGCTTTGCGAATATATTCTGGTAAGCCAAAGCATAGATAGCCAGCTGTCCGCTCTCACGGGCGCGCTTATCCGCATCCTTCTGCTTACTAACTTCAGAGGTTTTAAAATCAATAATTACAGCGCCATCGGCTTCCATATCAATACGGTCAAACCTGCCGCTTATCTTGTTATCCTCAAAGATAAAGGAGAAAGGCTTCTCTACATATAGGGGCCTTGAAGCACGTTTCTCTTCTTCGCTAAAGAAGCGGGTTAATGCCTCTTTGCCTATACGGAAACGTTCCTGTTGATGCCTCTCATCCAGGAAACCCTGCGGGTCGAAACTTACGCTAAAGGCCGCAAGTAAATCAGCTAGCTCCATCTTCTTACCGGCCATCTTAAGCTCGAAATACTTAGTCACTGCCTCATGCATCGCCCTTCCGTATATAACGGTATGGTGTTCCAGTATAGGCACGCGTAATATATGCACGTACTTGTATTTTAAAGGACAGGTTAGGTAATCGTCTATCTGGTAATAACTCAATCTGAGCAATTCCTGCGCAGCTATTTGCCTGGCCTTCGGCTGTGGAGTATCCTTTTTAGGGGCAAATGACTCTATTGATTCCAGCGCCCCTGATTTATATTTTTGTTTATCGCTTGCCTGGTCTTTACCCAGGGCCTCTACCACAAACTGGCTGACGCGCCTTAGGCGTTTGCCTCCATAATCCAAAGCCCAGCTAAGCTGCAGTTCGTCTTTTGCCCTGGTCATCCCTACATAAAAAAGCCTGCGCTCCTCCTGCATATGAAAATCTCCGCTAGGCAGGATCTCCTTAATCAGGGCCTCGGGCAATTCTATGGTCTGCCTGCGTTGCGGAAGCGGAAAGCGGCCATTAACTAGGCTCACCAGAAATACAGACCTGAATTCCAGGCCCTTGGCTTTATGTATGGTCAGGACATTTACCGCGTCTATATCCGGGTCTGACTCTACGGTCTCAGGATCATCACCTGCCTCGATTAAAAGATCTAGGTAATTA
>VGKF01000035.1 GCA_016867175.1 Candidatus Omnitrophota bacterium
AATAGAGGAGCAAAAAAGAGATAGCCATGATCGCTATCCTACTGGGCAGGGCTTCTCCTAGCGAAAGAATAAAGTCCTTAAACTTATATGATGGTTTTTTCGGTATCTTTATCAAAAAAGTGCACCTTGCTCATGTCAAAAACTACATCCATATCTTGATTGACCTTCGGCCTATCATGCGCACCTACACGGGCAATGAAAGTGTGCTTTCCTGTATTGAGATAAAGATATACCTCCGAGCCCATTGGCTCGGCTACCTCGCAGTTGACCCTGACGATATTTTCAGGGGGAGCATCAGAAACAAATAATTTATCGTAGATATCCTCTGAACGGATGCCGAATATTATCTCCTTATTTACATAACCGGCGAGCTTCTCCTGCATATCCTCTACGACCTTTATAATAATCTTGCCTTCTTCAAAATATAGGCGACTGTCTTTTTTGACGATCCTGCCCAGCATAAAGTTCATGGGAGGAGATCCGATAAAACCGGCCACAAATTTGTTTATGGGGCGGTCATAAATAGAGATGGGGTCTGCTACCTGCTGTAATACGCCATCTCTCATTACTGCAATCCTATCGCCCATAGTCATGGCTTCGACCTGATCATGCGTTACATAGATCATGGTAGTCTGCAGCCTGATATGCAGCTTATGTATCTCGGTGCGCATCTGCACCCGAAGCTTGGCGTCAAGGTTGCTTAAGGGTTCGTCAAAAAGAAAAACCGTAGGCTTCCTTACGATAGCCCTGCCCACCGCTACCCTCTGCCTCTCTCCGCCGGAGAGCTCTCTCGGCCTGCGGTTAAGCAGGTGTTTTATGCTAAGCATATCAGCGGCTTCATTGACGCGCTGGATAATATCATGTTTGGGGTAATGGCGAAGCCTAAGGCCAAAGGACATGTTTTCAAATACCGTCATATAGGGATATAAGGCATAGCTCTGGAATACCATAGCAATATCGCGGTCTTTAGCCGGAACGTCATTAACTATCCTATTGCCTATATAGATATTGCCGCTGGTAATCTCCTCTAATCCGGCAATCATCCTAAGGGCAGTAGACTTGCCGCAGCCGGAAGGCCCTACCAGGACCATGAATTCTTTATTCTCGATATCCAGGCTTATATCATTGACTGCCCTGGTACCGCCAGCAAAAATCTTAGAAATATTTTGAAGGCTTACCTGCGCCATACCTTTCCCAATAAAATCAACTTAAGTAATCGATTAACTCACCCAGGGTGGACTTCATATTTTTGCGATGCACTATCATATCTATTAAGCCATGCTCTAATAAAAACTCCGAGCGTTGAAAACCAGCCGGCAGCTTCTGTTTTATAGTCTGCTCGATAACCCGCGGACCGGTAAAGCCGATAAGCGCCTTGGGTTCGGCAATAATCAAGTCCCCCAGGCCTGCAAAAGAAGCCATGACTCCGGCCATGGTAGGATTGGTGAGCACCGAAATAAAAGGAAGCCTTGCTTTATGATGGTAGGAGAGCGCGGCCGAGGTCTTAGCCATCTGCATCAGGCTAAACATCCCCTCATACATCCTGGCCCCTCCGCCTGAACCAGAGACGATTATTATGGGAAGCTTATTTTTGGTAGCAGTTTCGATAGCACGGGTTAATTTCTCTCCTACCACAGAACCCATAGAGCCCATGATAAAACGGGAATCCGTAACCGCAATAATGACTTTTCTGTTATCCAGAAGGCCTTCTCCGGTTACTGCCGCTTCTTTTAAACCAGTCGCCTCCTGGTCCTGGGTTAATTTATCGGCATAACTTTTATGACCCTTAAAATCCAGCGGGTCCCTGGAACTCATCTGACTATCATGCTCTAGAAATGCATCTTTGTCTATAAGCGTGTTAACCCTTTCCTCGGCAGTAAGAAGAAAATGATACTCGCACTTCGGGCAAACTTTTAGGTTCTCCTCCAGGGTTTTGTTGTAAAGGACCTCGGAACAACCTTCACATTTAACCCAGAGGCCGTCCGGCATTTCCTTTTTCTTTACCCTGACGATGGTATATTTAGGTTTTCCAAAAAGTGCCATATGCCTGTTATTTTAAGTTAACGGCTCTTCATGCCTGCTTATCGCTAACCCAGATAGCACCTTAGGGTAAAAATAAGTAGACTTAGGGGGCATCTTATTACCGCTAAGCGCCACTGAGATAATCTGCTGTATCTTTACCGGATTAAGAAAAAATGCTATCAGGCCATTCTGGCTATCTGTTTTTTCAATTAACTCCTGTGCATGAGGGCTAAAGGCAATCTGCTCTTTATTATTTAAGTCAAGGCCCAGGATATCCTTTAGGATGATATAATTTAGGATGCAGACGTCGAGCGAGCGGTAGTCCTGGGGCTTATCATTTATAATCTTATCTAGGATTTTGACATTTTTTAAGCGCAGCAACGAATACCTCTTATTATGATACATGCCGAGAATATGCTCTGTTTTTCCGGCCTTCTCCATGAGAAAAAAGAACCTGGAGCGATCCTTGACTTCCTCTATAGCAAAAAACTCTATAAGTTTATCAATAAGGCTAGAGGGATCTATGGGGTACGATAATTTTACCAAGCGGTGTATGGGTAAAATCGTAAGTCCCCTGGGGTCAGTGTTTGTAAAGTAGGCCAGGAGATAATTGAAACTCTCTTTCCCCGTATAAGAACCCATCTTCTTTTTAATTTCATCGCGCCAGGCGCAGGCTACCTCATAACGATGATGCCCGTCGGCAATAAAGATAGATTCCCCCGACATCTTATTTTCCATATCACGCAGTATTTCGGGGGAATCTATCCTCCATAACTTATGCGTGACCTTTTCGTCATCCGTGATTTCGACGAAAGGCTTATTCTCTTTAATATATTTTTGATAGATACTTTGTATAATGCGTTTTTTATCCGAAAAAATAACAAATACGGGGCTGAGGTTAGCCTTTACTTTTTTTAGAAGTTTAAGCCTGTCTTCCTTGGCTTCCTGATGAGTATGCTCATGCCCAAAGGTAGATTTTTTTTCTTCCAGATAAAGCCTGGCGATAAACCCTAAACGGGTCCTCTTCTCTCCTTTTAAATTATACTGCTGGCTGTAAAAATATATCGCTTCTTTATCTTCAGGGATAAGTATCCTGTTTTTGAGCCAATCCTTAAAATAACTTCCTGCTATGCGGTATTTATCTTCCTGGGGGGCGGCCTTTGGCAAAAGTACGTGTATGAGGTTGTTAGGGTGCAGGTCATGAAAATACTGCTGGCGCTCTGGCGAGATCACATCGTAAGGCGGACAGACCACCTTGGAGAGGTCTTTTATCTTATCCTGATTATAAATAACTGCCTTAAAAGGTTTTATCTGCGCCATAGGTATATTATACCGGCAACAAATGCGCCAAGTCCATCAATGACAATATCATATAAAGAAGCTGTTCTGCCAGGCACAAAAGACTGGTGCCATTCGTCACTTAGGGCATAAAGTAGGCACAAAATGAATGCCCAGTAAAAACGCTTAATCCTAACAAAACCACCCGCCTTTAATGCCCGGTTAAGAAATAAGGACAAAAAAAAGTATTCCGTAAAATGAAAGACAACATCCTGGTATTTGAATATCGCGGGTATTGCCTTTCCAGGGATAGACGAAGCAGAAAAAATAATTATAGCATAGATTACAACAGGTAGCCAATATTTAATCAAGAAAATACCCACAGGGGAACTATTTGTGGGGGCAGGCATTGCATCCTTCTTTTGCTTTGGGGCAGGTGTTTGTTTCGCTCACTTTGGCGGTATGCGTACCGGACTTTTCCTGCTTGCGGTAATCAGTGGCATAAAAACCTGAACCCTTAAAGATAAACCCAGAGCCGCTACTGATTAACCGCTTGACTTTCTTCTCGCACTTGGGGCATTTATTTAAGGGCCTGGCGGTAATCTTCTGAGAGGCCTCAAATCTATAACTGCAGTGCGTACATTCATATTCATAGGTGGGCATCTTATTGCTCCTATATAATTATACCTTTACTTAAAAGCCTTTTTTATCTTGTCGGAGAAACTTTCTTTATCTAGGCCTTCTCCTGAGGCCCTGGCAAATTCCTCTATGAGCTGGCGCTGCTTGACATTGAGATTCTGCGGGATCTCTACCTCAACCCTAACTAGCTCATCGCCTTTTCCGTGGCCGTAGACATCAGGGATGCCTTTTTCCTTAAGCCTGAATACCCTGCCGCTTTGTGTACCGGCAGGAATCTTCATCTTCACTCTTCCTTCAAGCGTAGGTACTTCGGTTTCTGCGCCTAATATAGCTTTTACCAGGCTGATCTTTATCTCTGTCGAGATATCATTATTATGCCTTTCAAAAACATCGTGCTTCTCTACCTCGATATTTACATAGAGATCTCCCCTGCCGGCTGTCCCCGCCTCGCCTTCTGAGCGTACTCTAAGATGCGAGCCGGAATCCACGCCTGCAGGAATCTTGACTTTAATTTTATGCGTTACTCGGCTACGGCCTTCACCGCGGCAGCTAGGGCAAGGAGCCTGTATAATTGAACCCTCTCCTCTACAGCGCGAGCAGGCCTGCGCTAACTGAAAGAAGCCATTTGAGACTACGGTACGGCCGGAGCCTTTGCACTGCGGACAGGTTGATTTTTTGCTACCGGGTTTTGCCCCGCTACCGGAACAGGTAGAGCAGGTATCATAACGCGGCAGGTTAATGGTCTTTTCTGTCCCGGCTGCCGCCTCTTCCAAGGTAATAGCTACGGCAACCTCCAGGTCTCTTCCGCGCCTGCTGCGGCTGCTACGTGAACGGCCTCTGCCGCCAAAGATATCAAAACCTAAATCAGAGAATATCTCATCAAACAGTCCTCCGCCGAAACCGGAATCTGACATATCCTGGAAGACGCTAGAAAAATCAGCGCCTTTGAATATATCTTCATAGGCATACTTTTGATCTATTCCGGAATGGCCGTACTGGTCGTATAAAGCGCGCTTATTAGCGTCGGATAATACGGCGTAGGCCTCGGATATCTCCTTAAATTTCTCCTCAGCCTCTTTCTTCTGCTCGGCCGGTACCCGGTCAGGATGATACTTAAGCGCAAGGCCGCGGTAGGCGGTTTTTACCTCCTCCAGGGTAGCGTTCTTTTTAGCGCCTAGAATCTCGTAATAGTCGCGTTTTGTAGACACCTTTATTTCATCTTATTTATTGTCGTCTTCCTCTTTGTATTCCGCGTCTATAATATCCTCTTTTTTATCGTGACCTCCGGAAGTGGCCCCGGGGGCTTCTTCTGCCTGGCTGCCTGGACCAGGCCCCTGCTGCTTTTGCTGCTGCTGGGCCTGTTGCTTAGCCGCAGCCTGCTTATATATCTCTTCGGCTAACTTATGTGAGGCCTTTGTCAGCTCTTCCATTCCCTTTTTAACCCTCTCTAAATTTTTGTCTTTTATTGCAGAGTTCAAATCAGTCAACCTCGACTCAATATCAGCGCGTTCTTGCTGGCTGACCTTATCGCCGAACTCCTTGAGCGATTTCTCTGTAGCATAGGCAAGGCTATCAGCCTGATTGATAATCTCTACCTCTTCTTTTTTCTTAGTATCCTCGGCGGCAAATTTCTCCGCATCGCGCACCATCTTATCTATCTCTTCTTTAGAGAGTTTCTTGGGAGCGGTTATACGTATAGACTGCTCCTTGCCTGTGCCTAAGTCTTTAGCTGATACATGCACAATACCGTTGGCATCGATATCAAAGGCAACCTCTATCTGAGGCACGCCACGCTGGGCAGCCGGGATACCAACCAAGTCAAACCTACCAAGCTCGACATTACCTTCAGCATCTGCTATAGAACGCTCTCCCTGTATAACGCGGATAGTCACTGCAGTTTGATTATCTGCGGCAGTTGAGAAGATCTGGCTCTTCTTAGTAGGGATAGTAGTATTTCTTTCTATTAGCTTTGTATTCACTCCTCCTAAGGTCTCGATACCTAAAGAGAGCGGCGTAACGTCCAACAATAATACATCCTTAACCTCTCCTTTGATAATGGCTGCCTGTATAGCGGCCCCCATAGCTACGCATTCCATAGGGTCAACCCCGCGTTCTATCTTCTTGCCAAAATAATCTTCCACAAATTTTTGTACGATAGGCATCCTGGTCGGGCCTCCTACCATAATGATCTTATCCACGCCCTTTTCCCCGAAATCCACACCTTCTTTTGAGAATGCTTCTTTGGCATCTTTCAATGCCTGCTCTAGTGGACCGCGGCACCTTTCTATGATAGGATTAACCAACTCTTCCAGCTTTGCGCGGTTGATAGGCATGGCCAAGTGCTTTGGCCCTCCGGCATCAGCCGTGATAAAGGGAAGGTTTATATCCGTGGTCAGGGTACTCGAAAGCTCTACCTTTGCCTTCTCTGCTGCCTCGCGTAAACGCTGCAAGGCCATCTTGTCGTTTTTCAGGTCTATGCCGTTCTCGCGCTTGAATTCCTTGGCAATGTAATCAATCAGTAGATTATCCATATCCGTGCCTCCCAGCTGCGTATCGCCGCTGGTAGACATAACCTTAAAACCGCCTTCCTTCCACATCTCCATAATCGTAACATCTAAGGTGCCTCCGCCAAAATCAAAGACCAGGATCTTTAATTCCTTCCCGGCCTTCTCCAGGCCATAGGCAAGGCAGGCTGCAGTAGGTTCATTGATTATGCGCAGCACCTTAAGCCCGGCTATCTCTCCTGCATCCTTGGTGGCGGTTCTTTGGTTGTCATCAAAATAAGCGGGACAGGTTATTACTGCCTCTTCGACCTTATCCCCCAGATAACTCTCCGCATCCTGTTTTATCTTCTGCAGGATAAAAGCAGAGATCTGCTGCGGCGTATACTCATTACCGAATATTTTAAACTTGTAGTCGCTTCCCATCTTGCGCTTTGCCGCCTGGATAGTCCCTTCGGCGTTTATCGCTGCCTGGCGCCTTGCCGGCTCACCGACTAGGCGTTGGCCGTCCTTAACAAAAGCGACATAGGAAGGGAAGGCCTTGCCTGAAGCTACCCCAGCCCCTTCTGCCGAAGGTATAATCACCGGCCGACCGCCCTCCATTACCGCAGCTGCAGAGTTAGACGTCCCTAAATCAATTCCGATTACTTTTGCCATAGTACCCTCCTTATTTTTGTTCTTCTTTTATTTCCTGCTCAACAATACCCTTCTTTGAAACCTTAACTTTAGAAGTCCTTATAACGTGGTCATTCAGAAAGTATCCCTTCTGCAACTCTTCTATCACCGTATGCTCAGGTAAATCCTTATTCTCTACTTGCATCAGGGCTTCGTGTAAATGCGGGTCAAAGATCTTCCCCTGCGCTTCAATAGGCTTAACCCCGTGCTCTTTGAGCAAATCATAAAGATGCGCCAGGATCATCTCTACTCCTTTTAAAAAGACAGGTAGGTCTTGATTCTGTGCCTGGGCTAACTCCACGGTGCGCTCAAGGTCATCTAAAATATTCAATAATTCTACGATAATGCCCTCATTGGCAAACCTGGCAAAATCCTGCTTCTCTTTCTCTAAGCGCTTGCGCGTATTATCAAAATCCGCCTGCAGCCTAAGAATCCTCTCCCAATATCCCGTAGCCTTATCCGCTTCTTCTTTGAGCTTTAAGTACTCTGGCTCTTTTAAAGAAATAAGCTTTTCTTCCTGGGGAAGGGCTTGTTGCGCCTTTTTATTTTCTTTTT
>VGKF01000036.1 GCA_016867175.1 Candidatus Omnitrophota bacterium
CGATCTCACCGCGTTTTACCAGCATATCCACGCCCTTAACCACCTCTCTGCCGTCGTAAGATTTAGAGAGAGCCTTTATCTCCAAGAGATGCATTCAGATCCTCCGTAGAATAGATTACGAGCCTGGGCTTACCTAAGAGCGTAATTTTTTTATCCGCGGTAGTATAGACCGCCTCATCGCTAAAAGAGGTATTATCACCGCGCATTATCTTGACATTACCGTGCGCGACAATCTTATCTATCTTAGTCCCCATCATGCCGTCTGAGCCTGCCTGAACTTGAGCATTCTTATCTTTATTGAAATATACATCCATCTTATCGCTGTAAATTAAAAGGTCTCCCCGGTCAACCTTTACGTTACTATTAAAGGTAGCCACGTTCTTGTCGTAATCTATCTCTAGGGGGCCGTCACAGGTAATCACGGTCTTTCCATCCTGCGGATCTTCTTTTTTTTTATTCTCGGCAGCAGGATTGAGCCTGACCATCACATCCCTCTCCAGCTTGATCTGGTTCAGATTAGGATGACCCTCGGCCCCGTAGGCAGTGGTGACCATATTTTCTCTCTCGATATTAACCTTATCTTTGGTAGTAACAACCTGGTTCTTCCTGTCCCAGTCCAGTGAATCAGTAAGCAGTTTGGCGCCCGAGGAGGTGGTCACTACTACATTCTGCTCCAGGTGCACCTTACCTTTAGTCTTGTCAAAATCCCCCTTATCCGCAGTGAGCTTGATATCCTCTTTTTCTCCGTAGAGGTTGCCTGTGATATCTTTGAGTTTGATAATATCGGTAAAGATATCCGCAGATTTACCGGAGAGGTCCCAGCTCTTCCTGCCTTTCTCTCCGAAACCGGAGAGCGAGAAATCGCTGATCTGCTGGTCTGATTCATTGGAGAGCTGCTCTTTGGCCCAGGCAAAAGAAGCTAGAGCTAATACTAATGATAAAACCAAAAATAATTTCTTAAAGGTCATACAGCGCCACCATCTCCTGCCACTTACCTTGAGATTTCAAGATAACCTCTGCGACCTCGCGCACCGCCCCCCTGCCGCCCTGCCTTAGAGTAATGTAGCGCGCTGCCTGCTTTATCTCCGGACAGGCGTTAAATACTGCTACCGGAAAACCTACCCTTTTCATAAGGCAGAGGTCCACTAGGTCGTCTCCTACAAAACAGACTTCACCGGCCTCTAATCTATATTTCTTTAAGATCCTCTCTAAAACCCTGCTCTTAGGGTGGATATCCGCAAAGACCGCCTCTACCCGCATATCGCGGGCCCTGGGTATAATGGCCCGCGAGCCTTTGGCAGTGATAAGTATGGTAGGAACTCCCGCCTTTTTTAAGAGGTAAACGCCTAACCCGTCATGCACATCAAAAAACTTGGAATCTCTGGCCTTAGAGTCATAGATTATCCTGCCGTCAGTCAAAACCCCGTCTACATCTAAAAGCAGGATCTTTATATTCTTGGCGAAATTAATTACCGATTCTTCCATCTTAATCCCCTGCATCAAAATAAGCCTGCCTTAAGCAGATCCTGTACATCCAAAAGGCCAAGCGGACGTTTGTGTTTGTCTACCACCGGTATCTCGTCTATCTTTTTAAGCTCTAGTATACGCATTGCCTCAGCTGCCAGCATCTGGGGCCCCACGGTAACCGGGTTTTTGGTCATCACGTCCTTAATCTTACGGCCGGGAAGATCTGCGTCTATACCTAAATGACGGCGCAGGTCTCCGTCGGTAAATATCCCCTTGAGTCTGCCCTTTCTATCTACCACAGTTGCCGAGCCTGCCCTGGCCTGTGTAATCTTAAGCAGGACATCTTTGACTTTCTTTTCTTCGCTGACAATAGGATTGGCAGCGCCCTTGCGCATGATATCCTCTACCTTTAAAAACAGGCTTCTGCCCAACGCCCCTCCGGGATGGAAAAAGGCAAAGTCCTTCTCTCGAAACCCCTTTAATTCCAATAGACATACTGCCAAGGCATCAGTAATAGCCAAGGTGGCAGTAGTAGAAGCAGTCGGCGCTAAGCCCAAAGGACAGGCCTCTTTTTTTACCGAAACATCCAGGGCCACATCGCTGTATTTTGCTAGAACCGACTTTATATTTCCGGTAAGCGCTATGATACGGGAGCCGATCTTTTTCAACAGAGGCAAGAGTTGTTTCATCTCCTCTGTTGAACCGCTATTAGAAATGATGATAACCACATCTTCAGAGGTCACCTTACCCAAATCTCCGTGTATAGCCTCGGCAGTGTGCAAAAATAGGCTTGGCGTTCCGGTGGAAGCTAGGGTAGCTGAGAATTTCTGGGCGATAATACCGGTCTTACCCATCCCGCTTACTACTGCCCTTCCTTTACTCTTAAGGATTATATTGACCGCCTTTTCGAAATTACGTCCGATGCGCGGGCCTAAGGCGCTTATTGCATCTGATTCGATCCTGAGGACCTCCTTGGCTCTTCTAATAATATTTATTCTCATAGGGCTGCCTCGATCTTTTTGATTTGTCTCAAGAGCTTCTCCAGCTCCTTTAAATTTATCATATTCGGCCCGTCGCAGGGAGCATTATCCGGGTCAGGATGCACCTCTAGGAATAACCCATCGCAGCCAAAGGCCACTGCTGCCCTGGAGAGCCCGGAAACAAACTCGCGCTGGCCTCCCGAAGAACCACCCCTTCCTCCCGGCAGCTGGATACTGTGCGTAGCATCATAGATAACCGGATAGCCAAGTTCGCGCATTATCCCTAAACTCCTAAAATCAGAGACTAGGTTATTGTAACCGAAGCAAGAGCCCCTTTCAGTAATCAATATAGAGCGGTTACCGGTAGACTCTATCTTTTTGATTATAGGCACAATATCCCAAGGCGCTAAGAACTGCCCCTTCTTTATATTTATGACTTTCCCGGTCTTGGCAGCAGAGACCACAATATCCGTCTGGCGGCAGAGGAATGCGGGGATCTGAATGATATCTAAGATTTCGGCTGCCTCGCTGATCTCTTTTTGGCAGTGTATGTCGCTTAATACGGGGACCTTTAATTTTTGCTTTACCTTACCGAGTATCTCAAGCCCCTTCCTTAATCCCGGTCCGCGGTATGAATCTATTGAGAGCCGGTTAGCCTTATCAAAGCTGGATTTAAAGATATACGGGATATGTAACCTAAGGGCGAGCTCTTGGATCCTTTTGCCGCTCTCAAGGCAGAGCCGCTCTGATTCAGCCACACACGGCCCGGCGATTAAAACCAGAGGGTGCTTATTTCCTATCTTTATATTCTTTACGCTAATCTGGCGCATTAGCTCTTTTCCTTTTCCAGGTGTTCGATTACCCTCTTTAAATCTTCCGGCACATCCACGCCTATAGTCTCGTATTTGGTCTCGATAAGCCGGATACGAAAACCCTCTTCCAACACACGTAATTGCTCAAGCTTCTCTATATTTTCTAAAGACGATGGGGGAAGATTCTTAAAAGTGAATAGAAAATCCTTGGTGTATCCGTATAATCCGATATGCTTATAATAAACCGGATCTTGAATCTCGGAATTATTTGCCTTATAAGGTATGGCTGCCCGGGAAAAATATAAGGCAAATTTATTCTTATCCGCCACTACCTTGACGATATTAGGGTCATCCAGCTCAGCATTATCCTCTATCTTCTTGATCAAAGTAGCTACAGAAATACCGGAATCCGCAAGCAGCTCGCGCGCCAGGGAATCAATCATAGTAGGGTGAATTAATGGCTCATCTGCCTGGATATTTATCGCTATTTTCACCTCTATCGGGTTGATAACCTCGACTATCCTGTCTGTGCCAGAGAGATGATCCTTGGAAGTCATTGTTACCTTGGCACCGAATTCTCTGGCTACTTGGGCTACCCGCTCGTCGTCGCAGGCAATAATCAGTTCGTCCAAAAGAAGGGCCCCCCCTGCCCTCTCCCAGACATGTTGCAGCATGGACTTGCCCATTATCTTGGCTAAGACCTTGCCTTCAAACCTGGTAGAAGAGAATCTTGCCGGTATAACTCCGATTATATCCATTAGCTCAACCTTTCTAGGAGTTCTTTCCTGGTGGTCACTGCCGTACCAACCTTACCCACTACAATCCCGGCGGCAAAATTAGCGATATGCGCTGCCTCAAGCTTAGTAGCGCCCGAGGAGAGCGCCAGGGTAAACGTACTGATTACCGTATCCCCTGCGCCAGATACATCAAAGACTTCCTGGGCTACTGTCGGTATATGCGTTATGCGTCCGCTGCTCTCAAAAAGCTGCATCCCATGCTCACCCAAAGTCACCAGTATAGAATCAAGCCCCAGGTATTTAAGCACCTGCCTGGCTGCGTAATCAATATCTTTATCAGTAAAGAGCCTATCATTACTGAGCTTGAACTTATTAGTGGTATCTTTAATTTTTAGATTACGGATAGCATTCTCTAGCTCTCTTCGGTTCGGGGTAATAGAAGTCACGCCCTGATAATACTGGAAATGCTCTTCCTTGGGGTCAACGGTAATAATCTTTTTTTTGGAGCGCGCCAAGGCAATAAGCTGAAAAAGCAGCTGCATATTGATCACGCCCTTTCCGTAATCCTCGATAATCACGGCATCAAAACCAGCGATATTTTGCTCGATGAATTTAAGGATCCTGTGATTCAGTTCCTTGCTTAAAGGATTGGTATGCTCCCAATCTACTCTGACCACCTGCTGGTGGCCGGCTAGGATGCGTGTCTTTACCGTAGTATGCCTTCTGGGCTCTTTAAAGATCCCGCGGGCGCTGATCTTTCTTTTCTTAAGCTCTGACAAGAAGATATCCTTATTCCCATCCCGGCCAGTAACCCCTGCCAGGCAGACTTCTGCACCAAGGGCACTAATATTATTTGCTACGTTAGCCGCCCCTCCCGGGACATAGGTCTTTTTATTCGCCCAGACTATCGGCACCGGCGCCTCAGGAGAGATCCTCTCGACCGCCCCCCAGATATATTCGTCCAGTATAAGGTCTCCCACTACCAACACTTTGGCCTTATTGAACCTATTGATTATCTCCTTGAGGCGTTTCATATCTTTTCTATTATTGCCTGGGCAAATAGAGGGAGCATTATCTCATGGTGTCCGATAATATAATAACCCTCGCCGCCTGACTCTACAGGCCTCTTTACTACGTTCTGCCCTGGACGGTACTGATAAAACATATCGAAATTGGCAGTGGTAAAGTTTTTGACCTTATTGCCTAAATTACGCGCCAGATTCAGCGCCTTTAAGAAGACTTCCGGCAAGACTACAGCTGATCCGAAATTTAAAACTACCCCTCCGTCATTAATACCGCTAATGCGCTCAACCAGCGAATGAAAATCACGTAGGCTACCCTGGCCGGTTAAGCCGGCGTCAAAAGAAGGGTGTTGATGTATAATATCCGTGCCTATTGCTATATAGACGTAAACAGGCACTTTATATTTATAGGCATTATAGAGCAGGCTTTGCTTCTTATAGCGCAGCTTAGAGAGGCCGATCATCCTGGCTACCGAATAACCTAATCCGAAACCGCAAAGCACTCCCTCATTGACAGCCTTATTGATAGACTCTGCGGTTTCCCTGCCCATGCCAAACTTACCGGTTTTTAAGTTCTGGCTGACATCCTCAGAGGTCTCTGCCTGCATGGCAATCTCAAAATCATGTATTATACCTGCGCCATTAAGGCAGATACAGGTAATTACCTTTTTCTTGATAAGCTCGATCAATACCGGGTTAAGCCCGCACTTGATAATATGCGCTCCCGCCATAAAAATAACCTGCCTTCTTTTCCTGCGAGCAGCAACTACCGCGTCGGTAAGCCTGCGCATATCCTTGGCTTTTAATATATTAGGCAGGGAATGATAGAAGTTCAAGAAACTCTTCCCTTTTTTGGGTAAAGAGGCAAAATCACGGCCCTGAACTTTGCTAAAGCGTTTTTTGATAGAATATGTGCGCACCTTATTTATGTTTATCATAGAAATTCTAATTTTAGCATAAATCCGGCCTAAATCAACTAGAAAAAGCGAGCATTTTCTTTTTTAGCCTAAAATCTCTACGGCAGCACTGAATACATCTTCTGCGCTTACAGCCTTAAGGCAGGCAAACTCTTTTCTACAATTATGCGCCAGGCATTTTATGCAGCCTACCTCTTTATGCAACACCCGGTCTTTTTGGCCTAGAGGGCCCCAACGCTTGGGGCTTAAGCCCTTCTGGTTCCTGCCGAATATCGATATTACCGGAGTCCCTACAGCCGAGGCAATATGCACCGGACCGGAATCATTAGAGATGAATAGCCTGGCCCGCTTTAATAAACTGGCTAACTGGCTGATAGAGGTCTTTGCGCTAAGATCAAGCGCCGGATGGCTAATCCTTGAGAATACCTGCTGAGCTATCTTTATATCTTTGCGGCCTGCGACCAGGACAATCTTAAATCCATACTTCTCGCTGAGCCTATCTGCCACTTCGGCAAAACGTTCAGCAGGCCAGATCTTAGAGGGGCAGCTGGCTGCCGGATGAATAACCAGAAGTTCATCCTCTTTTTTTATACCTTGATGATCTAATAATCCCTCAAGCCAAAGTATCGCCTCTTGGCTTATCGGCATAAACAGGCTTCTATCCTGCGGATGTACCCCAAGATACTCAAGTAAATCAAGATTATACTCCAGCTCATGCCTTTCTCCCAGCTGCTTGGTATGTTTTATCCTGTCGGTAAGCAGGAAACTTAGCTTGCGGTCATAGCCTACCCTGCGCGCTATGCCGGAAAAAAAGGTTACCAGATGCGAGCGGTTAGTAGGGTGCAGGATGAGTGCTAAATCAAATTTTTTCTTTTTTAATTTAAACGCAAATCTAAGAGTTTCTAGCCAGCCCTTATGCTTGCCATCTTTATCGTATTCTATTACTTCATCTAGATAAGGATTCTCATTTATTATCTCTTTAGTATAAGGAGAGACCATCATAGCGATATAGGCATCCGGGTAGTTCTGCCGCAATGCCTTTATTACCGGAGTAGATAAGAGAACATCGCCGATCCTGTCCGTGCGCACGATAAGTATGCGCCTGAAGACCTGGATAAACCTGTTAAATAGAGGGCTGGGATTATAGAGCAGCATCTCCTTTGCCCTGTAAAAGACATCCCCTGGCTTTATCAATGCCAGGCATTCTAAGCTATTAAACCTGCATTGCGCCTTCTCGCATGGCCGGCAGGGGATTTGCCTTTTTACTACCCCTGACCTATCGGTCCACGGCCCATATTTCAATTCGCTGGTAGGCCCAAAGATTGCCAGGCTGGGCAGGTCAAGATAGCTACCTAAATGCAATACCGCGCTATCATTAGTAATGAGCAGGCTTGCCTTTTTTAATAAAGCAGCGAGCTCTAAAATGGTAGTCTTGCCTGTTAAATCTAAAAGCCTGTGCAGAGATCTTTCATTCAGGTAAGAAGAGATCTCTTTATCCGAGGCCTCTCCTACCAGGGCTATCCTTACAGAATTATCCTCTAGGAGTTGTTTACAGAGATCGGAAAAATTATCCCTCCCCCATCTTTTAGTCTGGCTGCGCGCACCCGGGCTCACTACCACTAAGCGGTCAGATGGCTTTATCCCCGCTGCCTCAAGGCCGGCCTCAATATAGCTTTGCTCTTCCCTGCCGATATAAAGAACCTTCTGGACAATATCTAAAGAATGGATA
>VGKF01000037.1 GCA_016867175.1 Candidatus Omnitrophota bacterium
CTTCCCGGATACCGTAAGCTCGATAACTGGTTAATTTATTTTATGGCCTTTTTGGATGGGGCGAGCGCCATAGCGGTTAACTCTATTTGCAAAAAATTTGTTTTCCGTAAAAGTGAAGAAAAACGGATTAGCTCTTATAAAAAGATAAACGCGGCCTTGGTAAATGAATTAAGCCGCAAGGTAGTCCGTCCTGACCGGGTATATTCTTTACTTTCGCCTTTAAGTTTTGAGGCGATTATCCTGCTGCGGGCAAGACACAAAAACAGCTTATTTAGAAAACATATCGCTCGGTTTCTCCAGGCCTATAACGGTATGCGCATATATGTATCGGGTAAAGATCTGCATAGTTTGGGCCTAGAACCCGGTCCTTATTACAAGCAGCTATTTGCCAAGGTATTAAAGGCTAAACTTAATGGGCAGGTTAAAACAGCCCAGGAAGAATTAGAGATGATCAAAAGGCTTATCCAGGACAAATGACTGTAGGGATATTGAGATTAGAGTTATTTATACCGGAAAGTAATTCTTTAAAATCTAAAAGGATGTGTCTGCACAGTTTAAAAGCCAGGGTACGCAATAATTTTAACGTAGCCGTAAGCCAGATAGGCGATGAAGACAAATGGCAGAAGGCTACCTTGGCGATAGTGGGGGCAGAGAAAGACAGGAGGAAGATGAACAGCCTGCTTTCTGAGGTGGTTAATTTTATTGAGGACTCCGGCACCGTTTCTTTGATAACCCAGGAGATGGAGTTAATTTAAGATTGTATTTAGCAGCGGAGATTAAAATGTCAAGACAGGATAGGGTAGCCGAAGCCATAAAAAAAGAAATCAGCTTGATTCTGCACGATGAATTGAATGATCCGCGCCTGGGTTTTGTTACTATTACCAAAGTAGAGGTTGCGCATGATTTAAGCTATGCCAAGGTATTCTTTAGCGTCTTGGGAACAGAAGAAGAGTGCAGCAAGACCAGAAAGGCGCTGGATAGTGCTCTCGGGTTTATCCGTAAACTAGTCTCTGAAAGGATCAACTTGAGGCTTGCCCCTGAGATTGCCTTTCAGGAGGACAAGACCATAGAATATAGCATCCATATACAAAAACTTCTCGATGAAATAAGGGGGCAGGATGAGTCTAAAAAGAGCAGCCGAGTGCATAAGAAGAAATAATAGTTTTGTAATTACCGCCCATACCAGCGTAGAGGGCGATGCCCTGGGTTCTGAATTAGCGTTATATAAGCTGCTTAAGAGGCTGGGTAAGCAGGCGGTTATTATAAATGAAGATGCATTGCCTGCGGAGTACGTTTTTCTGCCGGGAGTTCAAAAAATTAAAATATTCAACAACGCGACAAAGGCGATAAAGTTCGATTGTTTCGCGTTGGTAGATTGTTCTGACCTATCCAGGTGCGGTAAGGTCTCCGGTATTGATTTTAGAAGCAAGACAGTCTTAAATATCGACCATCACATAAGCAATTCGCGTTTTGGCGATGTAAATTGGGTAGATCCGCTTGCTTCATCAGCCTCAGAGATGGTCTATCGGTTGTTTAAAGAGATGCGTATCCCTTTGGATAAAGATACGGCTGAGCTTTTATATGTAGGGATACTTACAGACACGGGCTCGTTCCATTATTCCAATACTACCAGCAATACCCATAAGGTTGCAGCAGGGCTTTTAAAATACGGTATTGATGTAGCAGGGATTTATAGGGAGGCCTATAGCAATGTGCCTTTTAGCCAGATGAAAAGATTGGGTAAGGCATTATCTGGCATAAGGCGCGATTCTTCCGGCAAGATTGCCTGGTTATCGCTGAAGAATGACTTCGCTGGACTAAAGGCTAAGGCCTTTGATTTAAGCGAGTATCTCTTAAGCCTGATGCGTAGCATTAAAGGTATCGAGGTGGCAGTCTTATTCAGGGAAGGCCTGCCTCAAAAAGGAAAAGTCCGGGTAAATCTTAGGTCTCAAGGGTTAGTAGATGTGAATAAGGTTGCCGCTTGCTTTTTTGGCGGAGGCCACAGGACTGCAAGCGGCTGTACTATTGCTGCAAAGAATAAAGAGGCAGTAAGCAGGGTTTTGAGTAAAATAAGGGAGCGTCTGCGTTGAGGGTAATCTATCGTATAACAGATATTAAAAAATCAGCAAGAGCAGTAGTTGCGTTGGGCGTATTTGACGGAGTGCATCTTGCGCACCGTCGTATTCTAGGTGACCTGGTAGAGAAGGCCAGGACGATAAGAGCAGAGAGCGTGGTAGTCACCTTCTGGCCCCATCCGCAGAGGAAGGAGATGCTCTATTCGCTGGAGCATCGCTTAAAATTGATTAGCGATCTCGGTATTGATACCTGCATAGTGATAAAGTTTAATAAGGCTTTTTCGCGAATGCCCGCAGAGAGATTCATAACGGATATACTGATTAAAAGAATAGGGGCCAGATATATATACGTAGGCAGGAATTTTCGCTTTGGTTATGCTGCAGAGGGAGGGCCCCTTCTTTTGGCTAAGCTCGCATCTCTTTATCATTTTAAATTACGGATCTATGAGGTCATGAAAATAAAAGGCCGCCGGATCAGCAGCACGCATATACGCGAACTTATTGCTACCGGAAATTTAAAATTAGCCAGTCAGCTTCTGGGCAGCCCTGTAAGCGTCCTGGGGACAGTAGTCAGGGGTGATTCCCTGGCCAAGGCCTGGGGGCTTCCTACTGCTAATATAGACCCGCACCATGAAGTCTCACCGCCTTCAGGCGTATATGCTGCAAAGGTCAGATTAAATAAAATGCAATTTTCCGCTATCTGTTATGTGGGCATCAGGCCTACCATCACAAAACAAAAGAAAAAGAAGATAGAAGTGCATATTCTCGGTTTTAATAAAAAGATCTACGGTAAAACCCTCCAGATAGAGTTTATGCAAAAGATAAGGCAAGAGAAGAAATTTGCCTCAATAGGTGCCTTAGTAAAGCAGATCGAAAAAGACATACTGCGCAGTAAAAAGATGCCCTCCCTCCACTAAGACTTACCACAAGATATGCCTGTTAGCCTCCTTAATACCCACTAGTTATTGTGTTTTATCAAGTTAGGAAAATTTTTATCTTGACAAGGGTGACAATTTTATCTATACTTTGTGATACAAAGTGGATAAAAGTGGTTTAATGTGGAGAGGCTATCTTTTGCAGGATATTTCTAGGGTTAATCTGCAGAGGATAAATTTACAGACGCCTCAAGGGGCTACAACTTACGTCGCATTATATGTAGGAGAGGCCCCGTAAGTTATCTGTTCATTTATGTTTTACGGAGAGTATCTGCATTCCATAGACCGTAAGGGCCGTCTTATATTGCCTGCCAAATTTCGCGAGGTTGCCAAGACACATTTTGTAGAAAAATTCTTAGTTACGCGCGGGTTGGATAAATGCCTTTTTATGTTTTCCGAAGAAGAGTGGCGCCTGCAGGAGGGCAAGTTCAAAGCCATACCTTTTACTAAACAGGAATCCCGTACCTTTAACCGCTTGTATTTTTCCGGGGCAGTAGAGGCTACGCCTGATAGGCAAGGGAGAATTCTTCTCCCGCAGTATCTTAAGGACTTTGCCGAGATAAAAAAGGATGTTGTTATTGTAGGGGTATCCAACAGAATAGAGATCTGGTCAAAGGACAAGTGGCAGGCATTTTACGGAAACTCCCGGGGCACCTTTGAAGAGATAGCAGAAAAATTGATGGATACCTGATAGCAGGATTATTAAGGCTTAAGTGAAGCAGAAATTACATACCCCCGTAATGCTTACGGAGATTTTAGATTATTTGAATTTGAGGCCTGGCCAGACAATAGTGGATGCTACTATTGGTACCGGCGGACACAGCAGGTATATTTTAGAGCGTATTATGCCGGGAGGCAGGTTGGTGGGCATTGACCGGGACCAGGACTCACTGACTGTAGCCAGGGAAGAATTAAAAAGCTACAGCGATTCCTGCGACTTTGTTTATGGTAATTTTATGGAGATCGATAATATCCTGAAGTCTCTCGGTATTAAGCATGTTAACGGGATAGTATTTGACTTAGGTATTTCTTCTTTTCAGCTAGAAGATCGCTCCCGGGGTTTCAGTTTTCAGTATGAAGGCCCTTTAGATATGAGGTTAGATAAGAATAGCTATATATCTGCTTACGACCTGATAAATAATCTTAACGAAGAGGAGATCTCGGATATGCTTTGGTCTTTCGGTCAGGAGAGGTGGCATAATCGCATCGCCCATCTTTTGGTTAAAGAAAGGCAGAGGTGTCCTATCGCTACCACCCTGCAATTAAGCAAGATTGTGACTATGGCTGTCCCGTCCCGCTACAGGTATTACCGCATCCATCCTGCTACTAGGACCTTCCAGGCTGTACGCATAGCCGTAAACAGGGACCTAGAAAACTTAAAGGTAGCCTTAGCAAAGGCTATAGAATCGCTGGCTCAATCAGGCCGCTTATGTGTAATCTCTTTTCATTCTCTCGAGGACAGATTGGTAAAATGGGGTTTACGCGAATTAGCCTCTATGGGCAAGGTCAAGATCATCACCGCTAAGCCACTGGTTCCCGGAGAAGATGAAGCAAGGGATAATCCCTCTAGTCGTAGCGCAAAACTTAGGGTTGCTGAAAGGATTACGGAATGAGGCTTTCAAGATTCCTAGCCTTAACTTTCTTCATTACCTCTTTTTCCCTCCTCTACGTCTGGCAACAGACAGAAATATTCCGGCTGGCTTATATAGACCAAAGTAATTTTACAACCTTCCAGGATTTGCTTGATAAGAACACCGTATTAAGATACAATATGGGCAAGAATACCTCTTTGGTGCGTATCGCAAGCAGGCTAGATGAGAGTTTGGCCTTTCAGATGCCGCAGGGCTATCATCTAGTAAGATTAACCGGCGCAAAGGATAATCCAAAGCTGGCTAAGCAGGCGCCCCAAAGAGAAAGCCTTGCATTCCGTCTCTTTGGTATCAAAAGGCAGGCCGAGGCAAAAACAATCAATCCTTAACCCTAATCACCAAGGCATTAAACTTATCTAATTGTGCATATAAGCAATTATCGCCGCAGAGTTGAAGCGGTATTTTTGTTATTTATCATCTTCTTAATATTTTGTAGCGCCCGCCTTTTATTTATCCAGTTATTCCGCTCGAATTATCTTTCCGGGATAGCACAAAAACAGCACAATCTTTTTATAGAACTGGAGCCGCGACGCGGCACTATATATGATGCCCGCCTTAAACCGCAGGCAGTAAATATGTCGGCGGATTCTCTTTACGCCTGCCCAAATGAGATTCCCGATAAAGATAAGGAAGCGCTAATAAACAAAATAGCTCCTATATTAAACCTAGACCGCGCCTACTTGAAGGATAGGCTATATCGTAAAAAATCTTTTATCTGGCTAGCCAGAAAAATCAATCCCCAGCAAAGCCAGGCAATAAGAATATTGAAACTTAAAGGCCTGGGCTTTATTAAGGAGAGCAAGCGCTCTTATCCTAACGGATACCTGGCCAGCCATATCTTTGGTTTTGCCGGCCTGGATAATAAGGGTCTGGATGGCCTTGAGTTTTATTATGACAGCTACCTTAAGGGCCAGCCCGGATGGGCCTTGTTTCTTAGGGATGCGCGCCAGAAGAGGCTGGATCTCTGGGAGAAGACGGTTCTTCCTAAAGACGGTTACGACCTGGTCCTGACTATTGACGAGGTGATTCAGTATATCGCGGAGAGGGAGCTGGATAAGGCCCTTAAGTCTTTTAATGCCAAGGCCGCCAGTATAGTAGTGATGAATCCCCATACCGGTGCGATTCTTGCCTTAGCCAACAGGCCTACCTTTGATTTAAACGAGTCAGCCAGTGCCACTACAAAACAGCTGCGCAATCAAGCCATCTGTGATTTGTTTGAGCCTGGCTCTGTATTTAAGATAGTTGCGCTCTCCGCAGCATTAGAAGAGCAGAAGGTATCCGAAGAGGATAAGTTTTTCTGCGAAAATGGCGCTTACCGTGTGGCCACGCATCTGCTGCACGACCACCGTCCGCACGGCTGGTTAACTTTCAGGGAGGTTATTGAGCAATCAAGCAATATTGGCACCGCTAAGGTAGCCCAGTTATTAGGGATAAATACCGTCTATAAATATATAAAGTTATTTGGTTTTGGGGTTAAGCTGGGTATAGACCTGCCGGGTGAAACAGCGGGTATTACCAGGGAGCCGCGTCTTTGGTCAAAGGTATCTATTGCCACTATACCGATAGGTCATGAGGTAGGCGTTACTACGTTGCAGTTGGCCAGCGCTATATCCGTGGTTGCTAACGGCGGGGAACTAATGAAGCCTTATTTAGTCAGTGAGATAAGAGATAAATATGAACAGACTATTAAGGTCTTTGCACCCGTACTTATACGCAGGGTTATCTCCGGAGAGACTGCAGCCAGGGTGCGTAAAGTACTCACGGGAGTGGTTGAGAACGGTACGGGAAAATCGGCTAAGGTGTCCGGATTCGGCTCGGGCGGCAAGACCGGCACAGCCCAGAAATTAGAGCCGAATGGCACCTATTCGCACAGTAAGTTTATAGCTTCTTTTATCGGTTTCGCTCCGGCGCAGGAGCCGGCGATCGTCATAGCGGTATGTTTTGATGAACCGCGCCCTTATTATTTCGGAGGCGTAGTGGCTGCGCCAGTATTTAAAAATGTAGCCAAGGATACCCTAAGTTACCTTAAGGCGATGCAGCCGTTAAATGCAAAACTCCTGGAGCTAAATGAGGCTAATAGAAATAATTGAGAAGCTAGAAAATCATTCTATTGAAAGCGAGCCCCGGGACTTTGAAGTCAAGGGGATAAGCTGTAATTCAAAGAGCGTATCTTGCGGTTTCATTTTCGTGGCCATAAAAGGAACGCATATAGACGCGCATAAGTTTATACCAGAGGCAATAGCAAAAGGGGCGGGGGCGGTTATAATACAGGATAGCGTTCATGAGCCCGTTAAGATAAGAGAATATTATAATCAGGCGGTATTTATAAAAGTCCAAGATACTCGCAGGGCGCTGGCTGTTTTAGCTGCTGAATTTTGGGCGCACCCTTCTTTGAGGCTACATGTTGTGGGGATCACTGGCACAAATGGCAAGACAACCGTATCCTATTTAATTGAGGCGATCGTAAAAGAGGCAGGTGTAACAGCCGGTGTGGTGGGCACGGTTAACTACCGTTTTAAAGATAAGATTATCCCTTCATTTAATACTACCCCCGGACCTGTGGAATTAGAGTCTCTGCTGGCGCAGATGTCCGGGGAGGGGGTGGGCTACGTTGCTATGGAGGTCTCTTCTCATGCCCTGGATCAGGAAAGGGTAGGGGGGATAGATTTTAAGTCAGCGATATTTACTAATCTTACCCAGGACCATTTGGATTATCATGCTACGATAGATAACTATTTTCAGGCAAAGGCCAGGCTATTTAAAGATCTTAAGCCCGGATCTTTCGCAGTTATTAACAACGATGATAAATACGGCAGAAAGATTATAGGGTTGACTAAGGCTGAAAAAATTACCTATTCAATAGATGGCAAGGCAGAAGTTATGGCCAGCGATATAAACTTTTATGGCAAGCACACTGAGTTTATCTTGCACGCCGCCGGTTCAAAAACTGATT
>VGKF01000038.1 GCA_016867175.1 Candidatus Omnitrophota bacterium
GGCGGAGGAGCTGCGCACGGTAAATTTCTTTTCTACGCACAATGCCTCTATTACCTTAACTATTAATTACTTGAAAAACAGTATAAAGGCCGATATAATTATTTTAATTATCCAGCCTAAGACAATCGCCTTTTCCGATATTTTAAGCGAAGAAGTTTCCAAGACGCTAGATTTTTTAGAAGGTTGGTTTTCCCGCCTTACAAAAAGTGTTAAAGATTAGTCAAATCGGCGGGATTTCGCTAGATAAGAGCTTGAGGGGCTCAAATGCCGCAGATAAAAAAGAGGGATAACTGGGGCTCAAGGCTCGGTATCATTATGGCAGTGGCAGGCTCTGCCATCGGCCTGGGTAATTTCCTGCGTTTTCCTGCCAAGGCCGCCTCCAACGGCGGAGGCGCGTTTATGATACCTTATTTTATCTCTCTTTTGCTTTTAGGCATACCCCTGATGTGGATTGAGTGGACCTTGGGCCGTTTCGGAGGAGGTTTTGGCCACGGTACTGCCCCGGGGATATTCCATAGCCTCTTACAGAAAAACCGTTTCATTAAGTACTTCGGGATCATCGGTATATTCGGGCCGCTGGTTATATTCATCTATTATATTTATATCGAATCCTGGACCCTGGCTTATAGCCTGTTCTCCATACTGGGCAGATACCAGGGCCTGCCGGACCAGGCCTCTATGCAGAGTTTTTTAAGAGGTTTTCAGGGCCTAGAGCATAACCAGTATTTTAACGGCATAGGAATCGCTTACCTATTTTTTCTAGCCACCTTTATCTTAAATATTTGGGTTATCTATCATGGGATAAAAAGAGGGATTGAGCGGCTATGTAGATGGGCGATGCCGCTTTTATTTATCTTCGGCATCGTGCTTATGATTAGGGTTTTGAGTCTGGGGACTCCGGATCCCGTAAGGCCGGACTGGAATGTCCTCGGGGGGTTGGGTTTTTTGTGGAATCCGGACCTCTCTGCCTTAAAATCTCCTAAGGTATGGCTTGAGGCAGCAGGACAGATATTCTTTACCTTAAGCGTGGGTATCGGGGTTATCCTTACCTATGCCAGTTATTTATCAAAGGGCGATGATGTTGTCCTTTCCGGATTAACTGCCTCCAGCACCAACGAATTTGCTGAAGTAATCCTGGGAGGAAGCGTTGTTATTATCGCGGCATTCGTATTCTTTGGCCCGCTGGAGACAAAGGCAATAACGCAATCGGGGGTATTTAATTTAGGGTTTGTAACTATGCCCCTTATACTAAATAAATTGCCTCTGGCTAGCGTATTAGGTTTTATCTGGTTTTTTCTTTTATTTTTAGCCGGGATAACCTCTTCGGTTTCTCTGGCTCAGCCTGCGGTGGCTTTTCTGGAGGATGAGTTTGGCATAAACAGGAAGAGGGCAGCGCTTATTTTCGCCGCAGTTTCATTTATCCTTTGCCAGCCGGCGATATTCTTTTTGAAGAACGGGGTAGTGGATGAGCTGGATTTCTGGGGAGGGACATTCTTTCTGGTGCTATTTGCTGCTATCGAAACCATACTCTTTGCCTGGGTCTTCGGAATGGATAAGGCCTGGGATGAAATACACCGGGGAGCGGATATGCGGGTGCCGCGGATTTACAAGTTCATCATTAAGTATATTACGCCGTTGTTTTTACTTTTTATCCTGGGGATGTGGTTTTTATTTGTCCCCGAAGGCAAAAATGAGCCGGAGTTTGTCTCTTTTATACTTATGAGAGGGGTGGCTTCTGCGGACCGCGCCTTTGTGCTGGCTACGCGCATAGGATTAATATCCATACTTTTTGTGCTGGCGTTATTGGTCAAGATAGTCTGGAGAAGAAAGCGTAAGGCGGGGGAGGGTATACGATGAGGCTTGGCGGATGGATTTTTTTATTTATTTCCTGGGGTTTTATCCTGGGGTTAGCTATTTTTTGTTTTTTAAAAGTATTTTTAAGAAAGGAACTGAAATGAAAAAAACAGTATTGGCTTTAGTTATGATTCCCTTTATCCTGTTGCATTTAGCCGGATGCGTGCCTGTGCTTATAGCCACCGGCGCGATGGGCGGGTATGCTGTAAGCAAGGATACCTTTCAGGGCGAGACTGATAAAAATTATGATTCTCTCTGGAGCGCTGCCCTTAGCGTTAGCAGGATCCGCGGTAATATTAAATCAGAGGATAGCGCAAAAGGCTATATTGAGCTTGAGGCAGAGTCAAGTAAGGTCTATATCAGGCTTATCAGGATTACTCAGGCTACTACGCGCATAAGGGTCTCTGCGCGCAAATACCACCTGCCTAACCTTACCCTTGCCCAGGATTTCTTTGTCAAGATTCTGGAGGAGGCTGAGTGAATCTTTTAGCCAATCTTCTAACCAGCGCAAGCCTGCTCTTGGGCTTTGCCTCACTTTTGTTTTCGCTCAGGCGAGACTTTACCTTTGCCTGTTGGGCGGTAATCATAGCCGTGCTCTTAGACGGCCTTGACGGGCAGGTTGCCAGAAAGAGCCCTATCGCAAGCCCCTTTGGTAAAGAGCTTGATTCCCTGGTAGATGTAGCTTCTTTTGGCATTGCCCCGGCAATATTAGGCTACATGTTTATTTACCGCGATTTCTATTTTTATGCGGCAGCAGCGCTTTTTTTATACCTCTTCTCTAGCGTAGTGCGCCTGGCTAAATACAATATCACTCCCAAGGCAGAGCTGGTAAATTATTTTTACGGACTGCCTACTACGGCAAGCGGAGGGATGCTGGCTTCTTTTATCTTGATATTTAGGAAAAAAGAGGGTATCTTATTACCTGCGTCCCTTCCGGTTATCTTTATGGCCTTAGTATTACTCTTAGCTTTCCTTATGGTTTCCAGGGCGCGCTATTTAAATTTGGATGGCTTAAAGCAGTTATTAGGAAATAAGGTAAAATTTTGGCTTTTGATTTTAGGAATACTTTTAGTTCTAACATTTTTCTTACGTAAGGCAGGAATCAGCATATTTATGCTCTTTTCAATCTACTTGATTTTTTCGCCCTTTGTGGTAAAAAGGTTAAATAGCAATCTCTAGCCGAGGTAGCTCAGTGGTAGAGCGCGGCCCTGAAAAGGCCGGCGTGGGGGGTCCGATTCCCTCCCTCGGCACTGTATTGTAAGGTTGACCCTAAAGGCTCTTCCCCCAGGGGAAGAGCAGAAATTCTGCAGGGCAAACCTAAGAAAAGGTGAACTTCATCTTTGGAGTTCACCTTTATTTTTTGGATAACTTCCAAAAGAGCCCGCTTTTTCTCCTGCCTGTCTAATCTAGCGGAAACTCGAAAGGCACAACATAGGAGGTCGCTATGAAGTGCGCCGTATATGTTCGGGTTTCCACTGAAGAACAAGCCAAAGAAGGTTACTCTCTCGCCGCCCAAACAGATAAAATCGTTGAATATATAAAGAATAAGGGCTGGACTTATTCAGAAGTTTATTGTGATGACGGCTATACTGCCAGTAACCGGCGACGGCCAGCGTTAGAAAAAATGCTGGACGACGCCACAGCTAAGCAATTTGAAGCCGTGCTTGTTTATCGGATAGATAGATTATCGCGTAACCTTAAAGACTTAATTGAGATAGTTGAAGAGCTGGCGAAGAACGGCGCAGGCTTCAAATCTATAACCGAACTTATAGACACCACCACGCCAGAAGGCCGCCTAATGTTCCACCAGTTTGGCTCATTTGCGCAATACGAACGCGAACTTATTGCGCAACGCACCGCCTTAGGACTTGAGAAACGGCTAAAGTTAGGACTCTGGCCAAGCGGAGTTGCGCCTTTTGGCTACACGCTAAAGGAAGGAAAGCTACAAATTACAGAAAAAGAAGCCAAGATTGTACGGCTAATGTTTGACCTCTACCTAAACAAAAATTATGGAGTAGTGAATATTGCGCGGTATCTTAACGGCCTAAACATAAAAACAAGAAGAGGCAATAAATGGCGTTTTACCGTCGTATATCATATTCTTACCAACCCAACTTATATAGGCGTAAATGTCAGGGGCGGCGAGAGAGTAACCGGGGCTCACAAACCGATTATAAAGGAAGAGGTCTTTAATAAAATCAAAGAAATCTTTCCCACTAGGAAAGCAAAAACTCGCTCGTTTGTGAGCCCCAACCTCTTTACGGGCTTTATATTCTGCGGCTGTGGGTCACCGATGCATGTGACGTATGGCGGGCCGCCGAAAGATAAATACAAATATTACGTCTGCGCAAGAAGGCTCACCTATAAAGACTGCAAGACCGAAATTTTAAGGACAGACGTTTTAGAAAATAGCGTCATTAACCAGATAAAGCTGATAGCGGAAGACAAACCAAGATTACAGACCATAATTAATAACTTAAAGCAAGAAAACACCGAACTTTTGCCTGGGCTCAAGCGCGAACAGCAAAAAATTGTTCATAAAGTGGATGCACTTACTAAAGAAAAAAATGGTCTGCTAAAGTGGATGAGCGAGAAGGACGCCAAGCCTTACACGCTCAATGTGCTTAATGAAAAATTTGAGAAAATAGAGCTTGAGCTAAACGATTTGACCCACAGCCGCTGGCAAATAGAAGAGGAGTTAAAAAAGAGGTTACACTTTGGCTTGTCTTCAGAAAAAGTTTCCCAATATTTAAAGCAAGTGGTGGAAACTTTTACTAGATTAGACCGGCAGGAGAAAAAGCGGGCTCTTTTGGAAGTTATCCAAAAAATAAAGGTGAACTCCAAAGATGAAGTTCACCTTTTCTTAGGTTTGCCCTGCAGAATTTCTGCTCTTCCCCCAGGGGAAGAGCCTTTAGGGTCAACCTTACAATACAGTGCCCTTCGTCTAAGGAATACCCAAAAGGCTATTTGTCAATTAACTTACTCACTCAAAGATTACTACAACAATAACCACAAGTCAATTTAATTCTGCCCCCCCCAGCCCCCGCCTGAACGGCGGGGGCGTTTGGGGGTTGGCGCATTCAATCTTTATCATCACATCGCTGGCACTTTGTGGTGTTTGTAGCAGTAGTTTTTGCTTCGGCGTCCTGCTTGGGCAGTCCGCCTCGCAAAGCCCGCTGGGGCGGGCTAAAAGAAGGGCGGGGCGGGTGTTATTTTTAGTATGATTGCGTTAGTTCATCCGTATTTAAAAAACATTTTTTGCTCTTATCATATTTTTGTCTTTTAAGCTTTTAGCCTCTCCCGCCTACAGGCTCCTTTAGAAAGAAAAGGGATAAAAAATTTTGACCCCCCCAGAAAATTTTTATGTTAGATTTTAGCTTTTTATGCGTCTATTAGTGTAGGAGGTGGTTAATATGACTGAACAAGAATTTTGGTCTTTCCTAGAAAGGCTTTGGACAAGGGGTAGAGCTAAACAAATTACGGTAACCCTAGGCCACGCAGACTTTCAAACGCAGCCAGTAGGAGATTATATCAGGGGACATGCACTTTTGCCAAAAGATTATGAAGAAATCTGTACAGAAGATATCATTAAGATGAGCAGCCTGCTTTTTGAAAAAGAAGTCAAACATGAAACTAAAGAAGCTATTATAATGCTTTTGGCTCATCAATCATCGGAAATCGCCTTAACTATCCTTTCAAAGTACAGCCTAGCTCCTGACAAAGACCTTGAGTATTTTGCAAAAATCGCCTTAGATGAATGTGCGATGTGGAATGAATAAAATAGGAAGGAGGCTTGAACCATGGGTAATTTAATCTCTACCGAACTAATCGCTACAAAGATTTTTGTTATTAGAGGTAAAAAGGTAATGTTGGATAATGATTTGGCGGTGCTTTACGGTGTAAAAACAGGCAGACTTAATGAACAGGTAAAAAGGAATATTAAAAGGTTTCCAGAAGATTTTATGTTTCAGCTTACTAAAGAAGAGGTTCTAAACTTGAAATCGCATTTTGCGACTTCAAGTTGGGGCGGCGTAAGGAAACTTCCTCGCGTTTTTACCCAAGAAGGCGTAGCTATGCTTTCAAGCGTCTTAAACAGTGAACGGGCGATTATGGTTAACATTCAGATTATGCGCGCATTTGCGCAATTTAGGCGCTTACTTTTAACTCATAAGGATTTAAGGCGTAAGATTGAAGAGATGGAGAAGAAATACGATGCTCAGTTTAAGGTCGTATTTGATACATTTAAAAAACTATTAGAGCCGCCGTCACCACAAGAGAAAAGAATAATTGGTTTTCGAGTTGACGATGATTCTTAAAAAGGATACTCCTTTTAAATAATAAAGGTAAAAAATTGAATTATTTAAAGTCTAAAAGCTTAGAGATAGATATATTAAAAGCTTTGGCAAGCTTTTCTAGGGTATCGATTTTTACTGCGGGAGGTCTTTTGCTTTCTAATAATTGGATATGCTTATAATCTATATCCGATAATTCAGATAATCTCTCCTGTGTATAACTATTTTTCTTCCTTAATTGTCTCATTCTTAATCCAAGCTTAAGTCTAGTCTCTTTACTCATAACAATAAATATTATCCTACTTTTTATTTCTCTTGACACCGTATGGATACGGTGTTATATTACCCGCATTAATAAAGAGAGTTTTGGTCTTAGGTTGAAAGGAGGTGAGAAGTCATCCTATAAAGAATAAAGATAAATTGCTTTCTTTTAGTTTCAAGTGAAAAAGTGAGAGGTGAGAGATGAAAAAATTATGGACACTTGGATTAGTAGCGATATTTTTAAGTGCTTATTCTGTAGCTAGTGCAGCGCCTGTAGGAAATCCTGCCAAACCAATACTTGAAAAAGGCGATACGCCTTTCAAAGTCGGAACTGAATTAGATTTTGTTACCGAAAGAGATTTAGATGTTTCTGACGAGGATGTGACTGTAGAAAACCTTAACTGGTATGCGGGTAAGATATCTTATGCTCTCGCGGATAGAGTGGAACCGTATGTTTTATTAGGTGCCGCTAGTGGAGAATTTTCTGAAAAATGGAGCGGAGTAGATTTAAAATATGAGACAGAAACCGCATTTGCCTGGGGCTTAGGAGCAACAGTTCTTCTTAAAGAATTTGACAATGGAATAAGGGTTGGCATAGATGGCAGGTATCGTCAAGTAGAACCAGATATTGATAAACTTACACTTAATGGTGTCAGCTATTCGCCAGGCGATGTGGGCATATCAAATCTTAGTGCTGAATATAAAGAGTGGCAGGTAGCTTTAGGGATATCTAAGGAATTAGGACAATTTGTCCCTTACGGTGGAATTAAATATAATGATGTTGAGGCGTCACTGAAAGCTACAATTTCAGGCACAACTTACACAACAGACGATATAAATAGCGATGGTGTAGTTGGCATCTTTGTTGGCTGCGATTTTCTTCCTACTAAGAATTTTTCCATTGGCGTAGAAGGTAGATTTATTGATGAGACCGCTTTCACAGTTAGTGCAAATTACAGGTTCTAAACAAGGTTAAGTATTTATCAAGTTTTTTAAAAGCGCCTCTCAAAAAGAGGCGCTTTTACTTTTCAGAGGTAGCCAGCAGTAGCCAGGATCTAATCTGAAAGTTTAGTTATCCTAGATTCTCAACACCAAAAATCGTATCTCAATTTGATAAAACAATGAAGATAACATAAAAATTTTCTGGGGGGGTCAAAATTTTTTATCCCTTTTCTTTCTAAAGGAGCCTGTAGGCGGGAGAG
>VGKF01000039.1 GCA_016867175.1 Candidatus Omnitrophota bacterium
ATTTAGTAAGGATATCTTTTATCCCCACTGCCTCGCATATAGCCCTTACCGGTCCGGCAGCGATTACGCCAGTACCTTCTGACGCAGGCTTAAGCAGGACCTTGGCTGCGCCAAATTCTCCGATAATCTCATGAGGAATGGTAGCGCCTTCCAGGTGCACTAACATGAGTTCCTTTTTTGCCTTAGCCAGGGCCTTGCGTATGGCATCGGCGACCTCATTAGCCTTATCTAAGGCAAACCCTACATGGCCTTTGGTATCCCCCACCACTACTAGCGCACTAAAGTGGAGCTTCTTCCCGCCTTTGGTAACCTTGGCTACGCGGTTTATGGTGATTACTTTTTCTATTAGTTCCGGTTGTTGCTCGATATTTAGTTCACGCATTTTTTAGAATTCTAATCCCCCTTTTCTTAAACCCTCGGCAAATGCCTTTATCCTGCCATGATAGAGGTAGCCGGCGCGGTCAAAGATAATTTTCGTAATCCCTTTGGCTTTTGCGCGACGGGCAAAAGCCTCGCCTAATAATCCAGCTCCCTTAACACTCCCCCCTGAGGTTATGTCTTTTTTAGTTTCCTTATCTAGGCTGGAAAGAGAGAGAACTGATCTTCCTGCAGCATCATCTACAATCTGGATATACATATTCTTGAGGGTGCGCCGTACTATCAGGCGCGGCTTCTCTCCTGTGCCGCACATCTTTAAACGTATCCTGCGGTGTCTTTTTAACCTAAGCAACTCTTTAGTCTTTTTCATCTTTATCTATTTAAGCGCCTTTTCCTCCGGTAGCCTGCGCCTTACCAACCTTCTTCTTTACGTATTCGCCGGCGTAGCGTATGCCCTTTCCTTTATAGGGTTCAGGGGGGTATATGGCGCGTATCTCCGAAGCTATCTTGCCTACCTTTTCTTTATCAATGCCCCTTACGACGATCTGGGTTGCCTTGGGCGTCTCAATCTTGATCCCTTCGGGGATAGGAAAGCTTACCGGATGGGAAAAACCCAGCTGCATATTCAGGTTATTTCCTTGGACCGCTACTTTAAAACCCACGCCGATAATCTCAAGCTCTTTTACATAACCTTCAGTAACCCCCTTAATCATATTCACGATAAGGGCGCGGCTTAAGCCATGCAAGGACTTATCTGTTTTTATATCCGATGCGCGTTTTACAAAAATTTGAGATTCCTTTATCTCCGCGCTCATCCTGTAATGCAGGCGCAAAGAGAGCTTGCCCTTGGGACCTTCAACCAAGACTTGGCCGTCTTTTATCTCGACCTTTGCCTCTTTTGGTATGATTACGGCTTTTTTACCGATGCGCGACATTATTCACCTACCAGATATATGCGATAACCTCTCCGCCCAGGCCTGCCTCCCGAGCCCCTTCATCCGTCATTATCCCCTTAGGAGTAGATATAATCGCCAGTCCTTTGCCCCTGAGCACATAAGGTATCTTGTTTCTTTTAACATAAACGCGCAGCCCCGAACGCGAAACACGCCTTATGTTCTTTATAGCTGATTTTCCCAGCGTATATTTCAGATAAATCCTAAGCAGCCCCTGCTTTTTATCCTCGATAAGCTTGAAATTATCCAAGTACCCTTCCTTTTTAAGAATCCCCATTATGGCCTTAGTAGTGCCCAGGGCAGGGACATCCACATTCTCTTTTTTTGCCATTATGGCATTGCGCATCATGGTAAAGGTATCAGCTAATAAGTCTGTTCTGGCCATATATTATATCGTCTCCTATATTATCGGGATCCCCTCATTTACCAACTTGCCTTTTTTACTCCGGGTATCATGCCTTGCCAAACCAGCTCTCTAAAACATATACGGCAAAGCTTAAACCTGCCCAGATACCCGCCTGAGCGGCCGCAGATAGAACAACGGTTGTATTTGCGCGATGAAAACTTGGGTTTTCTCCTCCATCTTGCTAACTGCGATTTCTTAGCCATTGTTAATTTACGCTCCTGGTTTTTTACGCTTAATGTGTTTCTACGGTCTTAAAAGGCATCCCGAACAGCCTCAACAATTCCTGCGCCTGCTCTTTGGATTTAGCGTTCTTGATCACAAAAGTAATATCCATCCCCTGCGGCCTGGTTACTCTATCGTATTCTATCTCCGGGAATATATTCTGCTCTGAAAAACCCAAGGTGTAGTTCCCAGCTTTATCAAACGAATCTGCCGGCACGCCTCTAAAGTCGCGGATACGCGGCATGGCTATATTTATCAGCCTATCCATGAACTCATACATCATCGCGCGCCTAAGAGTAACCTTGCAACCGACAGGGTGCCCTTTCCTGATCTTGAAATTTGCAATTGCTTTTTTAGAGCGCCTTAAGAGCGGCTTCTGCCCGGTAATCATGGAGAGCTCCTCCATCGCTTTTTCCAGTATCTTGACATCCTCTGCACCTTCTCCCACCCCCATATTCACCACTATCTTTTCTATTTTGGGAACGGCAAGGCCATTGCTCAGTTTAAATGTCTGCATCATCGATGCGATAATCTCAGTACGGTATTTATCTAATAAGCGCGGTACCTTGCTCATAGATCCTCTTTACAGGTTTTACAAATCCTAATTTTTGTGCCGTCCGCAAGCCGATTAAATCCAACCCTTACGGCAGCGTTGCAGCGTTTGCAAAAAAGCGCAAGGTTAGAGAGGCTGACAGGAGTCTCTATAGAAACTATGCCGCCCTGCGGTTCCTGCTGCGTTTTACGCTTATGTTTTTTTACTAAATTTATACCTTCTACAAGGGCGCGCCTTTCCGTAAACAGAAGGGCCAGGACCTTGCCTTTCTTACCTTTATCATCGCCTCTGATTACCTCTACCGTATCGCCTTTTCTTATCTTTAACATCAAATAACCTCCGGGGCCAGCGATAAAATCTTACTGAGTTTCTTATCCCTGAGCTCTCTAGCCACCGGGCCGAAGACGCGCGTGCCGCGAGGATTCAACTGTTCATCGATAAAAACAATGGCGTTACGGTCAAATCTTAATATAGAGCCGTCGAGCCTGCGTATCGGCTGCTTGGTGCGTACAATTACCGCCTTGGCCTTCTCGCCTTTTTTGATCGCAGCGCCAGGAGAGGATTCTTTAATATTGACGTTAATGATATCCCCAAGTTCGGCTACTGCCCGATTCTTGCGACCCAACACACCGATCATGGATGCTTTTCTAGCTCCGGTATTGTCCGCTACATCTAAAATAGTACGTAATTGTATCATTTTATCTCTTCTTTTAAATCAAGATGAGGCGCAAGGGCCTTTTTTACCACAGAAACCAGCCTGAATCTTTTATCCTTGGAAAGCGGCCTGGTCTCGGCAATCCTTACCTCATCCCCAGCCCTGGCAATCTTTTTCTCGTCGTGCGCCTTAAATTTATTATACTTTCTGATAATGCGGCCGTATTTGGGATGCTTGGCCAGGCTCATTACCCTGACTACGATGGTCTTCTGCATTTTATCGCTTACTACTTCGCCTATATACTCTCTTCTCTTGCCCATCCTCTACTCTTTCTTTTGTTTGAGCACGGTCTTAATCCGCGCAAGGTCTTTTTTTAAAGAACCGAACATATGCGGCTTTTCGACCCTGCCGCCATAACGCTGCATATTGAGTTTAAACAACTCCTCTTTGATAACCTTGATCTTCTGTAGGAGCTCTTCCCTGTTAAGGTTGATTAATTCTTTCGCTTTCACCCTACTCTTCCTTTATTTATGCGTCCTGGTTATAAACTTTGTCCTCAAGGGCAGTTTATAAGCTGCCAGGCGGAAACACTGCCTGGCGTATTCCTGGGGGACACCCCCAAGCTCAAATAATACGCTACCCCTTTTAACCACGCAGACCCAATGATCAAGGTCGCCTTTACCTTTACCCATGCGCACCTCTGCCGGCTTTTTGGTAATAGATTTATCGGGAAAACACCTGATCCAGAGTTTGCCTCCATGATGGAGCTGGCGGGCCAAGATAACGCGCACTGCCTCGATCTGCGTATTCTTTATCCAGCCGTTCTCAAGTGTCTTTAACCCGAACTCCCCGAAAGCAAGCGTCACTTTCGTAGTAGCCAGGCCGCGCCTGTTGCCGCGTTGCAATTTACGATATTTTACCCTCTTGGGCATTAAAACCATCTCTGATTACCCCTGTTCTGGTTCTTTATTTTCTTCTGCGGCTTCCTTCTTAACATTCTTAGTAAGTATGTCGCCTTTATAAATCCAGACCTTGACGCCTATAAGTCCGAAGGTGGTAAGGCTCTCGGCAAAGCCGTAATCTATATCTGCGCGCAAGGTAGAAAGAGGGATCTTTCCCTGCTTATAAGTCTCTGTACGCGACATCTCTGCTCCGTTAAGGCGGCCTGCACAGCTTATCCTTATCCCCTTGGCCCCTGAATTCATCGTCTGCTGGATAGCGCGTTTTACCGCCCGGCGAAAGGCAATCCTTTTTTCAAGCTGCAGGGTAATATTCTCAGCCACCAGCTGCGCATCCATACCCGGCTCTTTTACTTCTTCTATATCAATGGATAATTCCTTCTTCACCAGGCTATTTAAGTCCTCGCGCAGCCTCTCGATATCTGCTCCATGGCGCCCGATGATGATGCCGGGCCTGGCGCTGAATATGCGGATCTTGACCTTCTCTGCCAGGCGCTCTATTATTACCTTAGAAATAGCGGCCTGCTTAAGTTTGTTTCTAATGAACTTGCGTATTTTATAATCTTCGAGTACAAAGCTAGAGAAATCTTTGCCGCTGGCAAACCAACGGCTATGCCAAGTCTTGATATAACCTACCCTTAATAAAAATGGATGTACTTTTTGGCCCATATTTTAAGCTCCGGATTTCATATCCAACTCTATCCTGATATGCGAAGTCCTCTTTTTAATAGGCGCGGCCCTGCCAAAGGCAGCTGCCTTAAACCTCTTCCAGGCAGGACCTACATCGCAGATAATCTTGGATATATAAAGTTGTTCTTGATTAAAACCCTTGACTTTGGCGTTTGCTACTGCCTGCTTCAATATCTTAATTAAATATCCCCTGGGCCCCTTATTTATATTAAACAATATAGCCTGCGCCGAAGCCACATCCTTAAGGCGTATAAGGTCTATAACCTGCCTGACCTTAGTAGGCGAAATCCTTATAAATTTAACCTCTGCCTTAGCTATCATCTTTATGTCTTCTCTAATGCCTTCTTTGCCTTTACGCCGCCGTGCTTCCTGAATATGCGGCTTGGCGCAAATTCACCCATCTTATGGCCGACCATATTCTCGGTGATAAAAACCGGCACATGTTTCTTGCCGTCATATACCGCGAAGGTCAGGCCTACAAAATCAGGCACAATAGTGGAGCGCCTGGACCAGGTTTTTATTGCCTGGCGCGAACCGGTGCGCCTGGAAAATTCAGCTTTTTTAAGCAACTTCTCCTCGACAAACGGGCCTTTTTTTAACGAACGTGGCATATCCTATTTCCCTCTCTTAATAATAAATTTCCTGGAGTATTTTTGACGGTTCCTGGTCTTATAACTTTTAGTAGGCTTACCCCAAGGCGTCACCGGGTGGGGGTTCCCCTGTCCGGACTTGCCTTCACCGCCGCCGTGAGGATGGTCAACCGGATTCATAGCCAAACCTCTGACTGTGGGCCTTATGCCAAGCCATCTAGACCTGCCGGCCTTGCCTATGGAGATTGCCTCATGGTCAATATTTCCCACCTGGCCTATAGTAGCGTGGCAATCCAGACTTATTAACCTTACTTCTCCGGAAGGAAGTTTTATATGGGCGTAATCATTCTCTTTGGCCATAATCACCGCAGAGCCGCCTGCGCCCCTGACGATCTGAGCGCCTTTGCCTTTAGTCAATTCTATATTATGCACCGGCGTACCGGAAGGTATATTCCTTAAAAGAAGGCAATTCCCGGTCTTGATCTCGGTATCCTTCTGATCGGAAGAAACAACTTCATCTCCTACGCCCAGGCCTGCTGGCGCAATAATATACTTTTTGCCTTTTCCTGCGTATTCTACAAGAGCGATCCTGGCGCTGCGATTAGGGTCATACTCAATAGCCAATACCTTAGCCGGCAAGTCCAGTATATCCCTTTTAAAATCTATGATACGCAGCATCCTCTTGTGCCCGCCGCCCTGATGCCGTACAGTCAAGCGGCCCTGGGCATTCCTGCCGCCTGTTCTCTTAAGCGGCATAATTAAGGATTTCTCCGGCTTGTCTTTGGTGATCTCGGCAAAATCAGAGCCGCTCATCCAGCGGCGCGAAGCTGTTGTTGGTTTGAATTTTCTTATGCCCACTAAAAACCTCTGGTTAAGTTGCTGTTTCTATCTTCTGGCCCTCTTTCAGGGTCACTACTGCCTTCTTATAATCGGGGGTCTTGCCGAATTGCTGCCTGACCCGCTTAAGCTTTCCGCGCATAATAAAGGTATTAACACCAGCTACCTTTACCTTATAGATCTCTTCTACCGCGCGTTTTATCTGTATCTTATTGACGGCCTTATCCACCAGGAAAAGATACTGTCGGTTAGGTTCGTAATAATTAGATTTTTCAGTCCTTAATAATGCCTTGATTATTTCGTGCGCGCTAAGCATCTTATATTTAGTCCTTGAACCTCTTGGTTAATTCTGTCAAGGCCGATCTAGTAATAATAATTTTGTGGTGCGCCAAGACTTCATAGGCGTTAGTACCGCTTGCCAGGCTTACGCTCAAAAAACCGATATTACGCAGAGCGAGCTTAAGATTTGTATCTAGCTTATCTACTAATAAAAGCACCTTCTGTTTCTTACGCTCCTTCTTAAGCGCCATCTTTAGCTTAGAGAATATCCTAACGGCATCCTTAGTCTTAGGTTTTTCTACGGCAATATCATCTAATATCAAGAGGCTATCCTCTTTTACTTTTTCATTGAGGGCTGATTTTAAAGATAGATCCTTTAGTTTCTTGGGGATAGTATAGGAGAAATCCCTGGGATGCGGGCCAAATACCACGCCTCCGTGCCTCCATAGCGGCGAACGCATAGACCCGACCCTGGCGCGGCCTGTGCCTTTCTGCTTCCAAGGCTTGCGTCCTCCTCCGGAGACCTCTCCCCTAGTCTTGGTTTGAGCCAGGCCTGTCCTTTGGTTAGCCCGGTAACAATTTACCGCCTGATAAATGGCTGCGCTGTTAACAACGCCGTCAAAGAGCGAACTATCCAGCTTCACCGAATCTATCTCTTTGCCTTCAACGTTATATAAGGGTACTGATACGCTATCTTTCATTTCTTAGCAGCCGCGCCTTTCTTTTTAGCCTGCCCCTTTTTCTTAGCAGTTCTAACAACCAGATAAGCATTTTTATGCCCTGGGACTGCTCCTTCTACCAAAAGCAGATTATTCTCTGCATCTACCTTCAGTACCTTCAGATTCTGCACAGTAACTGTACAGTTACCCATATGCCCGGGCATATGATGGCCTTTCCATACCCTCCCCGGGGTAGTGCTAGACCCTATGGAGCCTACACG
>VGKF01000040.1 GCA_016867175.1 Candidatus Omnitrophota bacterium
GTATGTTTAAGGAGCAGTTTTTCACTGATGCGGTAGCCCCTGCCCAGAAGCTCAACTATCTGGGCGCAGCTAGATCCCTGGCAATAATAAAAAATAAAGGCTGCGACAGGGTTAAGCCATATGAACTTACCGCCGCGATAAATGATTATCTCCTGGTCATTCTCCCAGCGCCAACTTAATCCGTCTTTTCTTTTGAATACTGATTTATCCTGGCTCATAAGCTCAAGTTTCTATAAGTACCCTCTAGCTGTGCAGGAAGAATATACTCCCTGCGAAAATCCGGGTTATTCATAAGACAGCCGCTGTATCCTTTACTAAAGATCGGGTGCCCAAACATAACACTGACTATTTCAGCTAAGCCCCTCTCTCTGATATTGCCGAAGCTTAAAGGCACAAAAGGACAGGGCTGCACTTCTCCGTGGCATGAAATATGAAAAAACTTCTTGTGCAGAGCTGCACAAAAGCGACTAGATTCTCCGGAAGAAGAATGCGTGGATTCTAAATATACGAATCCAGGTTCCAGTAGTCCCGCTACCTGTACTTCATCTTGCGCGCTTAATCTACGCTCTTCTGCGTCAACCAGTCTGCCGCCAAGAGTAGGATATATCATCCTTGCCGAAGCCACCCCGAGTGCCTTTACCAGCTCTATTATCCTTTTGATCTCGCCGCTATAGATCTTCTCTTTTGAAACATTAGCAAAGATACTGCAGGATAGGCCTGCGCTGCGGCAGAGCTCTATGCCTTTTATTGCCTTGGCGAAGCAACCCTCTGCCTTAGATATCAAATCATGGCTCTCTTTACTGGAACCCTCTATCCTTATAAAGATATGATTTAATCCTGCAGTTTTAAGTTTTGCTACGGCCTGTCCCGATAACAATATGCCGTTAGTCTCCATCTCAACGAACAGGCCTTTTCCTGCCGCATAATTAATCAGCTGATAAATGTCCTCCTTAAGTAAAGGCTCTCCTCCGATAAAAGAGACTAATGTAAATAGCGAAGGGTAGTCGACAATCTGGTCTATTATCTTTTTTACTTCTGAAGAGGAAAGCTCCTGCCGGCCCTTATTTTCGTAACTTGCGCACCAGCAATAATCGCAGTCGCAGTGGCAGTTATAAGTCAGATTGATCATTACCTTCATAACGCCGTTATGAATACTCTGAAACGGAGATTTTAACGATGTTTTTATAAAGCGGCTTAAATGATAATGAGATAAGCTATTGAATTTCTCCCTGTATCTTAAGAAGATATTTTTTATTTTGGAGATATTATCCTTCATATCTATTCTATGCCATCGCTTTAAACAGCGCCCTGATACGCATAGGTAAATTTGTGATCTCGGGGTTATTGACGAGTTGCCTGAAAATATACCCCGGACGCAGGTAAAAATCCCTGTACGCCTTCTTGCGGTATCTTTTTAAGATACCCGCAGTCAATCCCTCTGTTACAAACGAGAGCTTCTCCGTAAAACAGTAGAGGTGATAATAGCGGTAATCTACTTCCTTATTAAGTTTACCTTCTGATAATGCTGTTTTATATATCTCGGTACCCGGCAGAGGCTGGGCTATAAAGAATACCACACGGTCTAAGGGCAGCTTATTTGCAAAGGAGAGGGTATTGCGCACGCTTCTCTCGTCTTCTCCGGGCAGGCCCAGGATAAAAAACCCTAATGAGCGTATGCCCAGCATACTGGTCCACCTTACCGCCCTCTCAATAGCCTCCAGGGTGACGTTTTTCTTGATCGCATCCAATATTCTCTGGTTACCGGATTCGATACCGTAATTGATCCTCCAGCAGCCTGCCTGCTTCATAGTCTTAAGGATATCCGGATTCACGCAGTCAGCCCTGGCCATACATGCCCAGGATATCCTGATATCTCTCGAGAGGAGCCCCTGACAGAACTCTTCTATGCGCTGTCGGCTAAGGGTGAAGAGATCATCTACGATGTTTATCTCGCGCACGCCGTAATCCTTAACCAGCATCTCTATCTCATCAAGGATATTATTGATGCTGCGCATCCTCACCCTGTTGCCGAATACTGCGCGGTCGCAGAAGGTGCACTGGTAGGGGCAGCCGCGGCTGGTGATGATGGTGGCAAGAGGCAGGGATTTATAGTAAAGATAGGTATATTTACTGAGCGCAGGAAATAAATGTCGGGCCGGAAAAGGAAGGGTATCCAGGTCATCTATATACTCCCTGGGAGGGGTACAGACTATCTTTGGACCGTCACGCAAGACCAGTCCCTTTATATGACGGATATTCTCTCTATCCCCCTTAGAGATAGCATCGGCCAGTTCAACTACAGTGCGCTCTCCTTCCCCTACGATACCATAGTCAAAGCAGGCCTCCTGCATGGTCTCTTCCGGAAGGGCGCTGACGTGTGTACCCCCGATAAATAATATGGGCCCGTCTTGGGCTTTTATCTGTTTGGCAAGCGAGATTGCAGCGCAGATATCAGGAGTAGAGCTGGTTAATCCTACGATACGTGGTTTGAAATCCAGAAGCCTCTTAATGACTTCATTGTTAGAGAGACGCTCTGCCTTGGCATCGATTACCTGCACCTCATATCCAGACTGCTCTAATACAGCAGCGATATAGGCAAGCCCTAAGGGCTGATAGACGTCGATTACGGCATTAAACCTACCCTCCCCCATGCCTAAATCATTAAGGAGGTTAATCAACAGGATTCTTATTTTATCGTGAGAGTTAAAAGGCATAGCTATATCCAAGCCTACCAAACTGCTTTTAAAAAAGCTTTTACGCGCGTAGGTAAATTAGCGATCTCGGGGTTATTGAGGAATTGCCTGAAAATATATCCCGGACGCAGGTAAAAATCCCTGTACGCCTTCTTGCGGTACTTCTCTAAAATATCTACGGTCAGGCCCTCTGTTACAAATGAAAGCTTACCCGGGAAACAGAAATTGTGATAATAGCGATAGTCTACCCCCCTGTTAAGCCTGCCCTGGGATAATAACATTCTATACATCTCTGAGCCGGGAAAGGGCTGGGTCATAAAAAAGACTACCCGGTCCAAAGGAAGCTTATTGGCGAATGTCAATGTATTAAGTACATCCTCCTCTTCTTCTCCGGGGAGGCCCAGGATAAAGAACCCCAATGAGCGGATACCGACCCTTCTGGTAGCCTCAAGCGCTTTTTTGGCTTTTTCAATACCGGCATCTTTTTTAATCGCTTCCAGGCTTTTCTCGTTTCCTGATTCAATGCCATAGCCGATCATCCAGCAGCCTGCCTGTTTCATTATCTTGAGTATCTGCGGAGTGACAGAATCAACCCTGCTAAAACATGACCAGGAGATCTTTAGTTTTCTTGAGAGCAGCTGCCGGCAGAACTCCTCCAAACGCTCTGAAGGCAAGGTGAATAGATCATCCGGGATGTTGATGCTACGCACGCCGTAATCCTTAACCAGCATCTCTATCTCATCAAGGATATTATTGATGCTGCGCATCCTCACCCTGTTGCCGAATACTGCGCGGTCGCAGAAGGTGCACTGGTAGGGGCAGCCGCGGCTGGTGATAATGGTGGCTAGCGGTAAAGATTTATAGTAAAGATAAGTATACTTACTCAGCGGAGGGAAAAGATGCCGCGCTGGAAATGGCAGAGTATCCAGATCCTGGATGTATTCTCGGGGAGGAGTACAAAGTATTTTTGAGCCGTCACGGAAAACAATGCCTTTTATCTGCGGGAGCTGCTGCAGGTTACCGGTAGAGATAGCTTGCGCCAACTCCACCACGGTGTTCTCTCCTTCTCCGATAATCCCATAATCAAAACAGCCCTCCTGCATTGTCTCTTCAGGCAAGGCGCTGACGTGCCTGCCTCCAATAAGTATTATATAATCTCCGCTTGCTTTTATCTGGCCGGCTAAAGAACGCGCAGAAGAAAAATCAGGGGTAGAGCTGGTTAATCCTACGATAAACGGCCTGAATTCCAAGATCCTGCGGATAATCTCGCTATTGGAGAGGTTTTCAACCTTAGAATCTACTACTCTTACCTCATAGCCGGCCCTCTCTAATACAGCAGCGATATAGGCAAGCCCCAGGGGCTGATAGATGTCGATTACGGCATTAAAGCTACCCTCACCCATACCCAAGTCATTAGGGGGGTTAATCAACAAGATCCTTCTTCTATCCGCTCTATTTTTAAAAACCATAGTAATCTGTGTCAAAAAATAGTCTTAATAAGTGCGTTTATACGTCTCGGCAATACTTTAAATTCACGATAAGCAAGCAGGCGTTTGGTAACGTATCCCGGACGCAGGTAAAAATCCCTATACGCCTTCTTACGGTAACTGCGCAACATGTCAAGGTTGATAGTATCGCAGACATAAGGGAGCTCTTGGGGAAAATAGTAGTCGTGGCAACTGCGGCATCCTGTGCCTCTTCTTAACTGCCCATTATCCGACAGGTTCTTGTAAAGCTCTGAGCCAGGCAAGGGAAGCAGTATGGCAACCACTATCCTATCCAGAGATAGCTTCTTTGCGAATGCCAGGGTATTACGTATACTTGTCAAATCTTCCCCGGGAAACCCCAGCATAAAAGAGGCTGCTGTGCAGATCCCCGCTTCTTTAGTCCAGCTGATCGCCTGCCTAATGCTCTCAAGGGTGATGTTTTTCTTGCTTATATCAAGCATTCTTTGATCTCCTGATTCAACGCCGTAGTAGACCATCCAGCAGCCTGCTTCTTTCATGGTTTTGAGCATCTCTTTATTCACCGAATCACACCTCGCACTGCATACCCATGAGATCCCGAGCTTACGCTCTTTCAGCTGCCGGCAGAATTCCTCCACCCTCTCCAAAGACAAGGAGAAAATATCATCTATTATATTAATTTCGTTAATCCCGCACTCCCTAACCAGCATCTCTATCTCATCAAGGATATTGTTGATGCTGCGCATCCTCACCCTGTTGCCGAATACTGCGTGGTCGCAGAAGGTACACTGGTAGGGGCAGCCGCGGCTGGTGATGATAGTGGCAAGAGGCAGGGATTTATTATAAAAAAGGTACGGATATTTTGCCAAAGGAGGAAATAGGTGGCGTGCGGGTAAAAGGAGGGTATCTAAATCTTCGATAAGCGGTCTGGGAGGAGTGCAGACTATTTTTCCTCCCTCCCGTAAAACCAGGCCTTTTATCTGGCGGATATTCTCTGCCTGTCCTTCGGAGAGTGCGTCGGCCAGCTCAACTACAGTGCGCTCTCCTTCCCCTACGATACCGTAGTCAAAGCAGGCCTCCTGCATGGTCTCTTCCGGAAGGGCGCTGACGTGCCTGCCTCCAATAAGTATTATATAATCTCCGCTTGATTTTATCTGGCTGGCTAAAGAAACGGCAGTATAGAAATCAGGCGTAGAAACGCTCAGGCCGATTATAGCGGGATTAAACCCTCTTATTCTATTTATGATCTCATCGATAGAAAGCGACTCAGACTTGGCATCGATTACCTGCACCTCATAGCCGGCCTTCTCTAATACCGCGGCGATATAGGCAAGGCCGAGATTCTGGCAGTCATCAATAGCGCAATTAAATCCTTTTCTTCTAACTTCCAAGTCATTAGGAGGATAGATCAGGAGTATTCTTTTATTGGAAAGTACAGCCATAGGCCTATATTTTTATAATGAATGGGTTATTGCTCATGATACGGCTCTCAGAAAAAAGGCCATCCTCCTGGGAAATCCCTTAAATTCACGGTATTGAAAGATCCTTTTGAATATATACGCGGGAGACAAATAAAAATCCCGGTATGCCTTCCTGCGGTACCTTTTTAAGATATCCGCAGTCAACCCTTCCGCTATAAAAGAGAGCTTCTCCGGAAAACAGTAAAAATGATAATAGCGGTAGTCTATATCTTTTCTGAGCGTGCCCGACTGTAATGCTATCTTGTATATCTCAGAACCAGGAAGGGGCTGCAAGGTATTAAATATTACCCTGTATAAAGGCAGCTTCTTTGCAAATGAGAGGGTATTGCGCAGGGTCTCTTCGTTTTCACCCGGGACCCCCAGGATAAAAACGCCTAAAACTAAAATACCCGCTTCATGAGTCCATTTTATTGCCTTCTCCGTATCCTCAAGGGTGACATTCTTCTTTATCGCATTCAGTATCCTCTGGCTTCCTGATTCGATGCCATAACATATCATCCAGCAGCCTGCTTCTTTCATGGTTTTGAGCATCTGCGGGGTAACCGTATCAACCCTGCTAAAACATGACCAGGAGATCTTTAGTTTTCTTGAGAGCAGCTGCCGGCAGAACTCCTCTATGCGCTCTGCAGTTATGGTAAATAGATCATCCGGGATGTTGATGCTACGCACGCCGTAATCCTTAACCAGCATCTCTATCTCATCAAGGATATTATTGATGCTGCGCATCCTCACCCTGTTGCCGAATACCGCGCGGTCGCAGAAGGTGCACTGGTAGGGGCAGCCGCGGCTGGTGATGATGGTGGCAAGCAAAGAAGACTTGTAGTAGAAACCGGTATATTTATTTAGCGCAGGTAATAAATGGCGGGCCGGAAAAGGGAGGGTATCCAGGTCATCTATATACTCCCTGGGAGGGGTACGCACTATCTTTGAGCCATCACGAAAAACCAATCCTTTTATCTGACGGATATTCTCTCTATCGCCCTTTAAGATAGCATCGGCCAGCTCAACTACAGTGCGCTCTCCTTCCCCTACGATACCGTAGTCAAAGCAGGCCTCCTGCATGGTCTCTTCCGGAAGGGCGCTGATATGAGCGCCCCCGATCATAATCGTATATTCGCCTGATGACTTTATCTGTCTGGCTAAAGAGCAGGCCACGGGAAAGTCAGGAGTAGAGACCCCTAAGCCTATGATAGCAGGATTATACTGCGCTACTCTGCCCGATATCTCCTTTGCGGATAATCCTTCTACCTTGGCGTCTATTATCTTTACTTCATAACCTGAATTCTCTAATACCGCTGCAATATAACCCAGGCCCAGAGGCTGGAATACGTCAATCACGCGCTTAAATCTTTTCTCTCCTACCCCTATCTCATCAGGAGAATAAATCAGCAATATTTTTGCTTTAGTTGAGCTAGGCGTAATCATACGGTTGAACCAGCATGTTTGTATTTGTCCCAAAATAACTGATTATCCATCAGGCAACCAGTGTGGCGCTTGCCATCGAACGGCTTCTGCTGCCACATCTTTCCGAGGATCTTATCTATTTTTTCGTTGCGGATATTCCCGAACTCCGCTGGAACAAAGGGGCAGGGCTGCACCTGCCCGTA